>JBJDYH010000001.1:0-5061 GCA_051867135.1 Faecousia sp.
TGGGCGTTCTGCTGCTGGACTACATCTGCGCCGGCCGCATTGAAAAGGGCACCATGCCCAAAAATGCCGTTGCCGTGAAGAGCTTGGTTTCTACCCCCCTGGCCGATGCCGTTGCCGAAAGCTACGGCGTGGAGATGCGCAATGTACTTACCGGCTTTAAGTGGATCGGCGATCAGATTGCCCGGCTGGAAAGCGCCGGAGAGGTTGAGCGCTTTATTCTGGGCTTTGAAGAGAGCTACGGCTATCTGGCAGGCCCCTATGTCCGGGACAAGGATGCCGTGGTGGCTTCCATGCTGATTTGTGAAATGGCTGCCTACTACCGCTCCATCGGCTCCTCCATCAAGGAGCGTTTGGAGGGCATCTACGCCAAGTTTGGCCGCTACCTGAACAAGGTGGATTCCTTCGAGTTCCCCGGCCTGTCCGGCATGGACAAGATGGCCTCCATTATGGCTTCTCTCCGGGAAAATCCCCCTGCTGAAATCGGCGGCTATAAGGTTACTAAGGTGGTAGACTACACCAAGACCGAAGAAACCGGCCTGCCCAGCGCCAATGTGCTGGTGTATTCTCTGGATGGCGGCGCTACCGTAATTGTCCGTCCCTCCGGCACCGAGCCCAAGATCAAGACCTACTTTACCACCTTGGGCAAAGACCTTGCCGAAGCCCAGGCTCAGAAGGATGTTCTGGCTGCGGCTTTGAAGCCCATTCTGGCATAAAGCAACATAAAAAGGGCTGCCTCAAAATGATTGGCAAGAATCATGAGAGGCAGCCTTCTTTTTTGCATAAGGCTGTGGGCGAAGAGGGAGAATGCCACAATTCATTCTTAATGTAATGAAAACGACGGCTTACCCCAGTTCCTTAGGCAATACCCATGTGCAATTTGAAAATTCGCATACTATCATCAAATCACAAAATTCATTGAATAAAGTGTTGTATTACCACAAATATTCGTTGCAATTTTTGCTTTTTGTGGTATACTATATTCGTAAAATTATGTGGAGGTGCGGGTATGTACCGAATTGCTATTGAGAGATTGGTAAATATGGAAAGAAAGCAAACGCTGTAAGCCGTTAATTATTGAGGGAGCGCGGCAGGTCGGCAAAACGTGGCTTATGAAAGAGTTTGGCAGGCTTTACTATGCCGATACCGTGTATTTCAACTTCGATTCCAATTCAGCAATGGCGGAGCTTTTCGCTTCCGATTTGGACACCGACCGTTTGATTATGGGCTTGGAAATATATGCCGGTCGAAAAATTGATCCTGATAATACGCTTTTAATTTTTGACGAAGTGCAGGAGGTTCCGAGAGCGCTCAGTTCTCTCAAATACTTTTATGAAAACGCACCCCAGTATCACATTGTTTGCGCCGGTTCTCTGCTTGGTATTGCTCTGCACAAGGGCACATCTTTTCCGGTTGGAAAGGTGGATTTCTTAAAACTCTATCCGCTTTCTTTCAGGGAGTTTTTAATGGCAACCGGCAAGGAACGCTTTGCGGATTTGCTCCAAAACCGAGATTATCAAATGATAACAAGTTTTAAGCAAACATATATGGATGCCCTTAAGCATTATTACTTCGTGGGTGGGATGCCTGAAGCGGTACAAAGTTTTTCGGAAAGCAAGGATTTCAATGAGGTTCGTAACATACAAAAGAGAATCCTTGCTGCTTATGAGCAGGATTTCTCAAAACACGCGCCAAACGAAATTGTTCCGAAAATTCGTATGCTGTGGAACAGCATCCCCTCTCAGCTTGCAAAAGAAAACAAAAAGTTTATTTACGGCCTTGTTCGGGAAGGTGCCCGTGCTAAGGATTATGAAACCGCCATTATGTGGCTTTCCGATTGCGGACTCGTTCATAAGGTTAGCCGTGTAAATGCTGTCGGCATCCCATTAAAAGCATACGAGGATTTGAAAGCATTCAAGCTGTTCGTTGTTGATGTTGGATTGCTTGGCTGTATGGCCGGACTCCGCCAGCGTACCTTGCTTGATGGTAACGACCTTTTTGTTGAATTCAAAGGTGCTCTTACGGAACAGTATGTTTGCCAGCAGCTTCAAACCATCGAAGATTTAGGCGTTTACTATTACACCAACGACAGAGGTTCTTGTGAGATTGACTTTGTGGTTGATACCGGCGAACAAATCATTCCCATAGAAGTTAAGGCAGAGGTAAATCTCCGAGCGAAAAGCCTTAAAACCTATCAGGAAAAATTCACACCCGAGGTATCTGTTCGCACCTCGATGGCAGATTTCAAAAAAGAAGAATGGCTTGTGAATCTGCCGCTATATGCGATAGAAGGGATTGCCGATATATAATCTATAACAGAGCCGGCTGCCGTTAGTCTTGGGCTGCCTCACTATGATCGTGAGGCAGCCCCTTTCAGCGTCTTTTCAGATAGGCGTAAAGATGAATTTCTGGGTCAGGCCGTCGCAGGAGGCGTAAATGGTAACGCTTCCGTCAGCATGGGCATCTTTGGTCAGGCTTACATCGCCTTTCAAAACACTCCGAACATAGTCCTCCGGGTCGTCGGTTTCTATCTCGGAAATGAACACATCCCGCATCTGATTGTTGCGGCAAAGATTTTGAATTTCACGGACAAGCTCGTACTCAGCCATAACGCTACCTCCTTTCCCTCTTTATAGCACAGTACCGGGAGAATTGCAACGGATTTTACAAATTTACCCCAAGATGTGGTATTTCCGATTGACACAACGCACAATCCCGGTTATAATGACGATGCATGGTAAGCTGACATGACTATGGTCTTCTTACCGCAAGTACATCTAGTTTTTGGCGTAAAACGCCGCAGGAGGTAAATGAAATGGATGTTTTAAGCAGACTGGCCCGCTCCATCGTTGTTCCCGTTGTGGTTATTGACGATGCAAAGGATGCCGTCCCCACTGCCAACGCTATGGTAGCCGGTGGCATTGACGTTATGGAGATCACTTTCCGTACCGCCGCTGCTCCCGCCGCTATTAAAGCCGTTGCCGAAAACTGCCCCGACATGCTGGTTGGCGCAGGCACCATTCTGAACCTGGAACAGTGCAAGCTGGCCGTTGAGATGGGTGCAAAGTTTATTGTTTCCCCCGGTATCAATCCTGAAGTCGTTAGCTGGTGCCTGGAGAACGGCATTGCTGTCGCTCCCGGCTGTGTCACCCCCACCGAAATCATGATGGCCATCAACCTGGGCCTGAAGGTTGTTAAGTTCTTCCCCGCCAATGTTTACGGCGGCCTGAATGCTATGAAGAACCTGGCTGCTCCCTTCGTAGGCATCAAGTTCATGCCCACCGGCGGCGTAAATACTGCCAACATCAAGGACTATGTTTCCGCTCCCTTCATCCACGCTGTGGGTGGCAGCTGGGTCTGCCCCAAGGCTGACATTGCTGCCGGCAACTTTGAGAAGATCACTCAGCTCTGCGCTGAGGCCCGTGCCGCCGCTATGGCTTAATTACATCATCATTATTTTTGAAAGGAATTATATAACATGGCAAAGATTGTTACCTTTGGCGAGCTGATGCTCCGTCTGCAGCCCTACAACTACGAGCGTTTTGTTCAGGCTTCCAATGTAGAGTTCACCTTCGGCGGCGGCGAAGCCAACGTTGCTGTTTCTCTGGCTAACTACGGCATGGATGTTGCCTTTGTTACCAAGCTGCCCGCCCACGCCATCGGTCAGGCTGCTGTCAACTCCCTGCGCCGCTACGGTGTAGACACCTCCAAGATCGTCCGCGGCGGCGACCGTGTGGGTATCTACTACAACGAGAAGGGCGCTTCTCAGCGTGGCTCCGTATGTATCTACGACCGTGCCAACTCCGCTATCCAGCTGGCCAGCCGCTCCGACTTTGACTGGGATGCCATTTTCGAGGGCGCTGAGTGGTTCCACTTCACCGGCATTACTCCGGCTCTGGGCCCCAATGTGGTTGAAATCTGCGTTGACGCTTGTAAGGCTGCTAAGGCTCGCGGCATCAAGATCTCCTGCGACCTGAACTACCGCGGCAAGCTGTGGACCCGTGACCAGGCCCGCGCTGCTATGACCGAGCTGGCTCAGTACATCGATGTGTGCATCTCCAACGAAGAGGATGCCAAGGATGTATTCGGCATCGAAGCCGAGAACACCGACATCTACGGCGGCACCATCAACCATGACGGCTACAAGTCCGTTGCGAAGCAGTTGGCTGACAAGTTCGGCTTTGAGAAGGTTGCCATCACCCTGCGTGAGAGCCACAGCGCTTTCGACAACGGCTGGAGCGCTATGCTGTATGACGGCGAGAACTACTGCTTCTCCAAGAAGTACGACCTGCACATCATCGACCGCGTTGGCGGCGGCGACTCCTTCGGCGGCGGCCTGATTTACAGCCTGCTCTCCGGCAAGGACACTCAGGCTGCTGTTGAGTTCGCGGTTGCCGCTTCCGCTCTGAAGCACTCCATCGGCGGCGACTACAACATGGTCACCGTTGCTGAGGTCGAGAAGCTGGCCGGTGGCGACGGTTCCGGCCGTATCCAGCGCTAAGGAGAATTCCATGGCTGAGAACGAAATCCTGGGCGAGGAAGAGGAACTGCTGCTTTTGACCGATGATACCGGCGCTGAGCACTCCTTCGAGTATCTGGACTGTATCGAGTACGAGGGTACTGAGTACCTGGTGCTCCTGCCCGCCGACGAAGAGTCTGACGAGATCATCATTCTGGAGGTTCAGCCCGTGGATGAGGAAAACGAGAACTATGTATCCGTAGAGGATGAAGATACGCTCAATGCCGTATTTGCCATCTTTAAGGAGCGGTTCAAGGATATTCTGGAATTTGCCGACTAATATAAATTGCTCCGGCTGCTTATGCAGCCGGAGTTTTTTCGCAAAAATCCCGGTCAATGCAAGATTGATATGCTCCCTCTATGAGAGACAGTGAAATAACTAGATGAATAAAAACATGGAATTAGCAGACACATCGCGTATGTCCGGCAAAAAATATGGGGACTGTTGCAGAAGAAAGGTTTTGCAGCAGTCCCCTTTTGTGCAGCTATAAAACATTCAGCAAATCCGAAAAATGATCAAGAATATAGTCACCGTATTGCTTTTC
>JBJDYH010000002.1:0-59225 GCA_051867135.1 Faecousia sp.
GAACTTGGCAGATATCACTTAAAAATATCTGCAAATCTTATTATACGAGGAGATAAAGAATGAACTGGAAGCTATTGGTACTGATTATCGTGATCATTGAGTTTCTCTATGAGTTGGTTCTGGATATTGTCCGCTACCGCTCTGCGGAAAACCCCACGCCCCAAAATGTAGCGGATGTATATGATGAGGAAACCTATCTGCGCTGGAAGCGTTACAGCGCGGAAAAATGCCGACTGGGTATCCTTACGAACATTCTCACCACCACCTTAATGCTGGTGCTGCTGTGTACCAACGCCCATGCGGCCTTTGCGAGTCTCTTCCCCAAGGGCTTTTTCCTCCAGCTTTTTAGCGTAATTCTCATGCAGAGTGTGCTGTCTGCATTGGTTGGCACCGTCACCAACTACATAAGCGATATGATTATCGAAGAAAAGTACGGCTTTAACCGCACTACTATAAAGACCTTTGTGCTTGACCAAATCCGCAGCTTGATGATCGACTTGCTGCTATCTACCGTTTTGATAACCATTCTTTACTGGCTGCACAGCTCCATGGGAGATTGGATGGTTGTTCTCTTTGCAGTCGTTCTATTCCTGATTGTTTTGGCTATATCTTTCCTGTATCCCATTTTCAGCCGCATTGGCAACAAATTTGTTCCTCTGGAAGATGGTGAACTGAAAGAAAAGCTGATGGCTTTGCTTACCAAGCACGGCTATCGGGTAAAGGCCATTGAAGTAATGGATGCTTCCCGCAGAACCACCAAGCTGAACGCCTATTTTACCGGCTTTGGTAAAATGAAAACCATTGTGCTTTATGACAATCTTGTAAACACTATGTCTACCGACGAGATTTGCGCTGTATTTGCCCACGAAATGGGCCATGGCTTACATAAGGATGTTCTGAAGCAGCAGATAATGAATTTTGGCAATATGCTTCTGATGGCTGTGGTTGTTTGGCTGGCTGTGCGCTGCAGCGCCGCGCACACCGCATTTGGCTTTGAAAAAGTAAACTACGGCTTTGCTTACCTGCTTATGAGCATTGCCCTCGGTTTGGTGCAGCCTTTTACCGGTATCCTTATGAATGCCTACAGCCGCCATGCGGAATACCGGGCAGACCGGCAGGCTGTCACCGAAGGCTACGGCTCAGCTCTGATTACCAGCCTGAAAAAGCTGGCAAAAGAGAATTTTGCCCATCTGGCACCTTCCCGGGTTTTGGTTGCGCTGGAATACAGCCATCCCCCTCTGAGCCAGCGCATTGACGCAGTAGAAAAGGCCATGAAATAACGAACGCAAAAGGACGGCTTAGGCCGTCCTTTTGCGTTATTCCTGAGGTAAATATACCTTGTAGGTTTCGCCGACCTTACTATCGCCAATCAGGACATAGTCTACATCGTCCAAATCAATAGGGGCGGCAAAAATACTTGTGCCAGCACACTCGGTATTGTCAGGCCGGATTTGACCAAAATTTACTGTAGATATTTCCACAGTAGAGCCATCCTTCATGACAATGCGAAAAGCCAAGCCCAAAGCCATATTGGAGTTTGAACATTCACAGTCATTTCTCCAGCTTGCGCTCAAAGGAGAAAGAGTCAGGGTTCTTGCAGTTACATTGTACTCATAGGTTTCCTCATGAATCGGCAGGCCCGTTTCCGGATCTGTCTGCCCTGTGAGGAACTCCTCGCATGCTCCCAGACATTTACTGTCATGAGTCCAGGTCCTGGTTTTCACACCGCCAAAGCAAATTCCATCCACATCCAGAGAAACCTGTTCCATGGGATGATTGAGCGTAATATCCACTCGGAAGTCACAGGGAGCTATCAGCCTGTAGCCATCTTCGTCGCCGTTCACATTAAAAACCTGCTCATAAATACCCAAAATAGGAAGGAATTTGGTGTATCCGTCGATAAAGTTGGTTTCCTGATTTGTCTGGGTGGTCAGTTCCACGATAAAATCTTTTTTGTTATCAGTAGGGTCATCATCTTTCAATGCTATTACCTTCATAAAATTGTACAAAGCCTTATAGGGAGCGTTTCCACCCAAATGATTGCAGTGAAAAGCATTGGGGTCGGAATAATCCGTAGCGACACTTCGATCAACAAAGTCGTAGGTTACGCCATCCGGCAGTACCGTTCCCTCTGGGGTTGTAACGGACAGATAGAGGTACAGCACATGGTCTTCCGCGTAGGCAGCCTTCGCTTCAATAGTCGTCCCCTGATTGGTATAGGTCTGAGGCTGGAAAGATTCGCCCAATTCATTGACCAATTCCATTTGGCTTTCGCTGAGATTTTTTTCACTTCGGAACCAGTCGCCTGCGCCAAGGGTTTGGTTTGCCGCAAAGGCCGAAACCGCCAGAGAGGCGATAATTGCGGCGGCGATGAAAATCTTGCGAAAGATTTTAGATTTGCGCTTGTAAGTCCCGTTCACTTTTTTCATGGTAATCTCCTTAATTTGCTGGGAGGATAGGGGTGAAATGCCGGTCAGTTCCACATCCTGCGCATCAAACTGATCAAGCAAATCCGAAATATTGTATTTCATCTAACATCCCACCTCATTAGTATTTCCTTTAACCTCATGCGGCCCCGGCGAAGTTTTGTCTTCACAGTAGCCTCGTTCATGTGCAAAACCATGCCGATTTCCCGAACGGTTTGCGCGTAATAGTAGTGGCGCAGAAATATTTCCCTGTCCGGCTCGCCCATGCTGTCCACCGCCCTGCGTACCAACTGCTGCTGGGTCTTTTGCTGGGCAAGGGTATCCGGGGATTCCCTCGCCGGAAGTTCCAAAACATCTTCCTCAAGGGGAAGCGTATCGCTGCGACCTCGCAGCTTATTCTTTGACATATTTCTGGCAACCGCGCCCAGCCATGCTTTCAGATAATCTTCGCGTATATCATCTGCCTGATTCCATGCCGCTAGGAATACATCGGATACTACTTCCTCCGCATCCTCAGTGGACATGGAAAACCGCAGGATATTCCAAACGATGGCGGATACATAGCTTATGTAGCGATCCATAAGGGTTTCCAAAGCCTTTTGCTCTTTTTTACGCAGACCTGAAAGGATTTGTTTATCGTTCATTGGTTTTACTCCCGATTTGGTGAAAGCTGCTTTCACCTATCATATCACATAGAAACGGGAAATGGTTTCAAAAAAATAAAACCCGCCGAAATCAGCGGGTTTTGGGATTTACTTCTTTTCTTTCATTTGGGCTTGCAGGTGCATGGAAAGCACGGCCAGAGAAGTAGCCATGTTTTCGTTCTGTACCAAAATGTTCTCCGGCACATCCAAATGGGTAGGGGCGAAATTCCACACGGCCTTAATGCCGCAGCGAATCAACCGGTCGCAAACCTCCTGCGCGTGCTGGGCGGGAACGGTAATGATGCCCATAAGCACCTTGTGGCTCTTGCAGAAGCTCTCCAGCTTGTCAATATGCAGAATGGGCTTGCCTTCGTCGGTTGTGCTGCTCTTGGGGTTGATATCAAAGGCGGCCAGAATATTCAGGCCGTATTCGTCAAACCCCACATAGTCAAGAAGCGCTTGACCCAGCTTACCTGCGCCAATCATTACGGCATCGGTAGTATTGTCATAGCCCAAAAACTGCTCGATATCTTCAATCAAGCTTTCCCGCAGATAGCCAATTTTGGGACGGCCGCCATCGGAAACCATCGCAAGGTCCTTTCTTACCTGAACCTCTCCCATACCCAATGCATTGGCCAGCGCCGTTGCGGAAATATAGGGAGAGCCGGTATCCGGCATATTCTTTAAGTAGGTTACATAGCCGGGAAGGCGCTTAAGCACGGATTTGGATATCTCTTTTTTGACCATAAAATGTCCTCATCTTTCCGTATTTTATCGATACGAAAGAGTATCGATACGATAATATATCGATTCTAACATATCGAACCCGGTTTTGCAAGGTATTTTTTGTATTTAGGCACAACTTGTCTGGCGCAAAATTTCTTTGCGGAGACGAAGCATGATTCGCTTCTCCAAGCGGGATATATAGGATTGGGAAATTCCCATTAAGCTTGCTACTTCCTTTTGGGTCAATTCTTTGCGGCCGCCGAGACCAAAACGCATGGTAATAATCTCCCGTTCCCGCTGGGGCAGCTCCTTCACCGCCTGACGGAGCAAGCATAAATCCACATCGTCCTCCAAGGGCCTTAGGATAATATCTTCATCCGTTCCCAAGATATCGGATAGGAGCAGTTCATTGCCGTCGTAGTCCATATTGATGGGTTCATCCAGCGAGACTTCCGCTTTTTGGTTGGCAATTTTCCGTATATGCATCAATATCTCATTTTCAATGCAGCGGGAAGCATAGGTCGCCAGTTTGATGTTTCTGTCGCAGCGGTAGGTATTGATGGCTTTAATCAAGCCGATGGTTCCGATGGAGATAAGGTCTTCCAGATTTACCCCGGTATTCTCAAACCGACGGGCAATAAAAACCACAAGGCGCAAATTCCTTTCAATCAGTAACTGCCTTGCCTCCTCTTCTCCCCGCTCCAAAGCCTGCAAAGCCTCCGCTTCTGCTTCGCCTTTCAGCGGTGCGGGAAGCACATCATTTCCCCCGATATAGAATACACCCTGCTTGCAAAATGTTTTGAAAATCGCCCACAGTTTCATAATACCCCTCCTGCCAAAGCCTGAAATGAATCCTCCTTGCCCAAGCCTGCCGGTGCAAACGCCACCAGCAGGTCTTTCTCTTTTCCCGCTATTTTGCAGCCATTCAGGCGCAAACCTAACAGCATCCCATTTTCCTTCCCTACGCTGTGGTATGGAATCAATCGAAGCCCGGGAATAACAGCTTGCTCCGCAGTTTCCAGAGGGTTCGCAAGCTGCTGCCGGGTAAGACCGGTAAGCTGGTAGGCCGCCTTATGAGAGATGATTAAAACCGGCTCCCCGGTGACCGGGTCTCGCAGAGTATTGCCTGTGTCAATCAATGCCGTAAGGGCCACATGGTTTCCCTCATACACAAGCTCTACCGAAGCATACCGCTGAGAAGCGCTGTCACGAAAACAGAACACGCAAATAAAAGCAACCAAAACTCCTGCCGCGGCAAAGGAGAATAGCTGGTTTTGGTCTGCAAGGCGCTGAAAACCATCAATGCCAAAATTCAGCAGAAGCATCAGGGCCAATCTGGGAAGCATTTTCCCGCCCCGCCAATAAAGAAACAGGCCCAGCAATCCAAGCAGACTCCAGCGGAAAGGAACTGCCCCAAGAAAGCTGAATTGGCTGGTCAAACAAAGGCCGCCATAAAGCCCTATCAGGGAGGCCGCGAACAGCTTGCTCCACCGGGACGATGAATACCCACTTAAGCGATCTACTGCCATCAACAGTATGAACTCAACGATAAAATTGAAGACTCCTACCACAAAAATAAGCTTTTCCATTGTCCTTCCTTTCCCTGCCCTGTTTGTCCTAACGGTGGGATGAGTATAACCCCAGCTCAGTCAAAAGTGCGTCGCAGGAAGGGGGTGGTTTCAGGTATGGATTTGTCAGGGTACACCTTGCAACTGCACCCGTTTTCCCAAGGGCGCAAAAATGCGGCAGCCGATACACTCAGCTGCCGCTCGTTGCCGTCGATATGTCATTTTGGTGCTCTACCGAGCGAATGTTCTTTTCCGCCTTTAGACGGGCCACCATGACTTCATGGCCGCAGCCCAGACATTTCAGGCGAAAATCTGCCCCGGTGCGAAGCACTTTCCAGCGATTATCGCCGCAGGGATGGGACTTTTTCATATACAGAGTGTCGTACAACCGGATATCCACGCTCAGACCCCCTTTTTAATGGCATCCCAATAGGCCTTTGCCGCTTGCTCTACCTTGTTGGGGCCGTACTCATAATACTTCGTACCCACAAGCTCATTGGGAAGATACTGCTGTTTTACCCAATGCCCGGGGAAGTCGTGAGGGTACAGATACCCCTGCTCCCGCTCCATAGTATAGGAGTCGGCATGGACATTCTGCAAATGCCGAGGAAAATCCCCGCACTTACCTTTTTTCACATCTCCGAGAGCCATGTCCAGTGCAAGGTAAGCGGAATTGCTCTTAGGAGAAGTTGCCATCAGCACAGCCGCATCCCCAAGAGGGATTCTGGCCTCCGGCATACCCAGCATCAATGCCATATCCACGCAGGATTTTACAATAGGAATAATCATAGGGTAAGCAAGGCCTACATCCTCCGCCGCAATCACCATCAGGCGGCGGCAGGCAGACTGCATCTGCCCCGCTTCCAAAAGCCTTGCCAGATAATGCACGGCTGCATCCGGGTCGGAGCCTCGAATGGACTTTTGCAAAGCGGAAAGAAGGTCATAATAATTATCTCCATCCCGGTCTGCCCGCATAGCGCTTTTCTGGGTAACCTCTTTGGCATCTGCCAAGGTAATAGGCATAGTGCCATCGCTGACGATACCGGCAGAGAAGAGAACCTCTACAGCATTGAGGGCCTTGCGGATATCACCGCCGCAAGCCCCTGCAACATACTCCAAAGCCCCTTCTTCCGGAGCTGCAGTTACGCCGTTTCGGTTTTCCAGATAACGAACCGCTCTGCAGATTGCCTGCAAGGCGGCGGCGCTGGAAATCTGCTTAAATTCAAATACCGTGGAGCGGCTTAGAATTGCATTGAACACATAGAAATAGGGATTTTCCGTAGTGGATGCAATCAAGGTAATCTTGCCGTTTTCGATATACTCCAAAAGGGATTGCTGCTGCTTTTTGTTAAAGGACTGAATCTCGTCCAAATACAGCAGCACCCCGTTGGGAGCCATAAAGGTATCCAGTTGGGATACGATGTTTTTAATATCCGCAGTAGAGGCGGTAGTTGCGTTGAGGGTAAAAAGGGTACGATTGGTCTGCTTGGCAATGATGTTTGCAACAGTCGTCTTTCCCGTGCCGCTAGGGCCATAGAAGATCATATTGGGCACATTGCCGCTATCAATCAGGCGGCGCAAAACCGCACCCTTTCCCAGAATATGCTCTTGGCCGTAGACTTCGTCCAAAGTTGTAGGCCGCAGAATATCTGCCAGCGGCTGGTACATAGCGCCGCCTCCCTTCTTATCAGTTTACAGTCAGCTTCACAGCGCCATCTGCAATCTGAGCATGAATAGACGCAATGGGACTTTCAAAGGAATCGATAATTGCCATAGAAATGGGGTCTTCCAGTTCCTTTTGGATGGTACGGCGAAGGTTTCTTGCGCCGTAGGTAGTAGAGTAAGCCTGTTTCACAAGATAGGCAGGCACTTCTTCGCTCCAGTCAAAGCGCAAGCCACGGCTCTGAATACTGTCTTTCAGCTCCCGCAGCATAATATCCGCAATGCCGAGGAAGTTTTCTTCCGAAAGATGGTTGAAGGTTATGATTTCATCCACACGGTTGATAAACTCAGGCCGCAGGAAAGCGCGCAGAGCCTTCATAGTCTTATCCTTCACCTGATCGGCGCTGCGTCCAAAGCCCACGCTGGAGGTCGCGCCCTCGCTGCCGGCGTTGGAGGTCATAACAATGATGGTATTTTCAAAGTTGACCTGACGGCCTTGGGCATCGGTAATCCGCCCATCGTCCAGCACCTGAAGCAGCACATTCAGCACATCAGGGTGCGCCTTCTCAATCTCGTCAAACAGCACCACGCTGTAGGGCTTGCGGCGGATTTTCTCGGTAAGCTGCCCCGCTTCATCATAGCCTACATAGCCGGGAGGCGATCCAATCAGCTTGGAAACCGTATGCTTTTCCATAAACTCGGACATATCCAAGCGGATAAGAGAATCCACGCTGTCAAATAGGTCACCCGCAAGGCATTTTACCAGTTCCGTCTTTCCCACGCCGGTAGGGCCAACGAAAATAAAGGAAACAGGCCGCTTCTTGGGGGAAATGCCCACACGGCTGCGGCGAATGGCACGGGCAACCGCATCCACGGCTTCGTCCTGACCTACGATATGCCCTTTCAGGCGGTCTGCCAGACCCTTAAGCTGCTGGTACTCCTGCGCTTTGATCTTGGAAGCGGGGATTTTTGTCCAAAGCTCGATAATCCGGGCAAGGTTTTCCATCGTAACCGCGGGAGGCGGAACCTGATCCAACTCTTCAATTTCTGCGGCAAGCTGGCACAGCTTGCTTCGGATATGTGCCAAGCGCTCAAAGTCCTGATTCTCCGTGTCCTCATTGAGCATACGAAGCTCCAGCTCGTAGTCATCCCGCTCCTTGCGAAGCTCTGCGCGGCGGGAAATTTCCTTGGAGTGGAGGTTCAGGTCGGAACAGGCTTCATCCAAAAGGTCGATAGCCTTGTCCGGCAGGAAACGGTCGGTAATATACCGCTCGGATAGCATAACACATTGGCGCGCGATCTCCGGGGAGATGGTAACACCGTGGAAATCGGAATAGCTCTTGGCAATTCCCTGCATAATCTGGCAGGCTTCCTCAATGGTGGGCTCAGCTACCGTAACCGGCTGGAAGCGGCGCTCCAAAGCGGCATCTTTCTCAATATACTTGCGGTACTCGGTAAAGGTGGTAGCGCCAATGACCTGAATTTCTCCTCTGGAAAGGGCGGGCTTCAGAATATTGGCAGCATTCATAGAGCCTTCAGCATCGCCGGCGCCCACAAGGTTGTGAACTTCGTCGATGACAAGGATAATATTGCCGCATTCTTTGATCTCCGCAATCAGGCTCTTCATACGGCTTTCAAACTGGCCACGGAACTGAGTGCCGGCTACCAAAGAGGTCAAGTCCAGCAGGAATACTTCCTTATCCTTGAGCTTATAGGGCACATCCCCGGCGGCAATGCGCTGGGCCAAACCTTCGGCAATGGCAGTCTTACCAACACCGGGCTCACCGATGAGGCAGGGATTGTTCTTCTGGCGGCGGTTCAGAATCTGAATGACACGCTCGGTTTCCACATCTCTGCCGATGACCTTGTCCAGTTTACCATCTCTGGCCCTGCCGGTAAGGTCCATACAGTAGCTATCCAGAAACTTATGCTTCTTATTCTTCTTTTTGCTGGGTTGCTCTTCCTCCGGCTCCTTCTTTGCCTTTTTCGGCTGTTCAGCAGGCAGGTTAGAAGAGCCAAAAAGCTGATTGAGCAGAGGGAAGGTAGCGGTGCGGCTTTCGATATCGTCATCGTCCTCGCCGGAATTGTCCTTCTGACCGAACATACTGACCATCTCATCGCTGAGGGCATCCAAATCTTCCTCGGAAATGCCCATCTGCTTTACAGCGGCATCAATCTGGGGTATGCCAAGGCTGCGGGCACACTTGAGGCAGTAGCCCTCATTCAAGGTCACACCGTTTTCAATTTTGGTAACAAATACAACTGCAACATTTTTATGGCACTTGGTGCACATTTTCGGCTGCATAAAAATCACTCCTTTGCTAAGGGTCTTAAATGGAAACTGTTAAATTCTCCCCGGGGCACTCAAAACGGTCTTCTCCCTCGTACCAAAGGTGGGACATATAAAGACCTCCTGCGGGCACGGTAGGCCCGGCAGCGGTACGGTTGCCGGAGTCTAAAATTTCGCCGATTTCACAGGGCTTAATCTTCCCTTCCCCGGCATAGACCACGGTGCCTGCCATAGCTCTAGCCATATTATACAGAAAACCGTTGGCGCATACACGAAGGTAGATCAGGTCGCCCTTTCGTTCTACATTGTAGTAGTAAACAGTACGCACGGTGGTTTTGGTTTCCGTACCCACAGAGCGCACAGCGGCAAAATCATGGGTACCTACAAATTGGCTGGCAGCCTCTTGCAGCACCTTTTCGTCCAGATGCTTTGGGTAAAACCATGCTCTGTTCACATAGAAGGGGTCTCGCACCCGGGAGTTGTAGATGAGATAGGTATATTCCTTCCGGGCGCAGGAGCCGATTGCGTTAAAGTCTTCGCTGACTTCAAAGGCTTTGGTTACTACGATATCCGCAGGAAGGTGGGTATTCAGGGCATAAGGCAGGCGGTCTGCGGGAATGGTAGAGGTTGTGCGGAAATTTGCCACATAGCACTTCGCGTGCACCCCTGCATCGGTACGACCGCAGCCGGTAACATGGGCAGCATGCCCTACAACCATAGCAACGGCCTTTTCCAAAGTCTGCTGCACCGTAGGCAAGCTCTTCTGAATCTGCCAGCCGTGGTAAGCGGTGCCCTCATATTTCAGAAATAAGGCAATATTACGCATAAATCTCCTTACCAGCCCAAGTGCTTCAGAACAAAAATCCCCGCCAGCAGAATCAGGCTCACCAAAAAGGCAAAATAGTCTGAGCGCTTATACCGAAGCAGCTTCATTTTGGTACGCCCTTCGCCGCCATGGTAGCAGCGGCATTCCATAGCGGTAGCCAGCTCGTCAGCACGGCGGAAAGCGCCAATAAACAAGGGCACAAGAATGGGAATAAGTGCCTTTACCCGCTCCATTAGCTTGCCGGACTCGAAATCCGCGCCTCGGGAACGCTGCGCGGACATAATCTTATCCGTTTCTTCAATCAGCGTGGGAATAAACCGGAGGGCGATGCACATCATCATCGCCAGCTCATGCACCGGAAAATGCAGTTTTTTCAGGGGACTGAGCAAGCTCTCCAAGCCATCCGTAAGAGAGATGGGAGATGTGGTATAAGTAAGCAAAAAGGTTGCGCTTACCAGCATCATAATACGAACAAGCATATAGATTGCCCGAACGACACCTTCCAGCGTAATGGTAATGATCCACCATTTTACCAGCACCGTCTCGCCGGAGGTAAAGAAAACATTGAGCACGCCGGTAAATACTAGGATAAAGACCAGCGGCTTCAGGCCCCGGAAAATGGATTTCAGCGGAACTTTGGAAATAGCGATGCAGCCAGCCAAAAAAGCAAAGCAAACAAGATAGGAAACCCAAGTTTTTGCCACAAAAAGGCCCACAATGTAAACAATCAAAACCAAAAGCTTGGTACGGGGATCCAGCCGGTGAATCGGAGAATTTCCCGGAAAATACTGGCCTAAGGTAATATCTTTAAGCATGACGCTTCCCTCCCCGAATTTCTTTCAGGGCATTTACCGCCTGCTCCATAGTATACACCGGCTCCACATCCATGCCCCACTCTTTGAGCTGCATAAAAATGCGGGTAACCGCCGGAATATCCAAGCCCATTTCCTGAAGCTCCCAAGCATGCTGAAATACTTCCTTGGGGGCTTCGTCAAAGACAAGGTGCGCCTTGTTCATAACGAGAATGCGGTCGCTCATGCGGGCAACATCGCTCATGGAGTGACTTACCATGATAATGGAAGCCTTCTTTTCCTTGCGATAACGGAAAATATTCTCCAATATCTCTTCCCTGCCCTGAGGGTCAAGACCGGCCGTCGGTTCATCCAAAATGAGAATTTCCGGCTCCATGGCAATCACACCGGCAATGGCAACACGGCGCTTCTGACCGCCGGAAAGGTCAAAAGGAGAGCTTTCCAGAACACTTTCCGGCAGACCCACAAAGTCGGCTGCCTCCAGAACGCGGCGATGGATTTCCTTTTCATCCAGCTTCATGTTCTTAGGCCCAAAAGCAATATCCTTATACACCGTTTCTTCAAAAAGCTGATACTCAGGGTACTGAAATACCAAGCCCACACGGAAGCGGCTGGCTCTGGTAGCCTCTTTACTTTCCCAAATGCTCTTTCCATCCAGCAAGACTTCACCGGATGTAGGCTTCAGAAGGCCGTTCAGGTGCTGAATCAGAGTAGACTTGCCTGAACCGGTATGCCCAATCAGGCCCACGAACTCCCCTCGTTCCATAGAAAAAGAGATATCCTCCAGCGCAGTATGCTGGAAGGGTGTGCCCTGGCTGTATATATGATTTAGTTTTCTAACCTCTAAAATAGGTGCCACTTACTCTTCCTCCAAAGGATGTTAAATACCTCTCATAATTGCGTCCGCGCAGCTTGCAATGTCCAGCTTATCAAGGGGCAAAGAAAAGCCTTCCCCATTCAGCGCATAGCATAGCTCAGTTGTTTCCGGCGCTGCAAGCCCCATATCGTGAAGCTTTTCCACCTGAGAGAATACTTCTCCCGGCTTTCCATCCAAAGCCACTTCACCCTTATGCAGCACAATCACTCGTTTGGCCTGAGCGGCCTCCTCCATGTGGTGGGTAATGAGGATAATGGTAATTCCCTTCTCCCGGTTCAGGCGAGTAACCGTGTCCATAACTTCCTTGCGGCCCTTAGGGTCCAGCATAGCGGTAGGCTCATCCAAAACGATGCACTTAGGCTCCATGGCAATCACGCCGGCGATAGCGATGCGCTGCTTTTGACCTCCGGACAGCAAATGGGGGGCGTGCTCCCGATATTCATACATATCTACCTGACGCAAAGCCCTATCCACTCGGTTTCGGATTTCCGGGGCTGCAACGCCCAGATTTTCCGGGCCAAAGGCTACATCCTCTTCCACCACATTGGCAACAATCTGGTTGTCGGGGTTTTGGAACACCATGCCCACACTACGGCGAATTTGGATCAGCTTTTCCTCGCTCTTGGTATCCATACCGTACACATGGACGCTGCCGCCGCAGGGCAGCAGAATCGAGTTAAAATGCTTGGCAAGGGTGGATTTTCCGCAGCCATTGCTGCCCAGAATTGCCACAAAGCTGCCCTGCTCCACCGTTAGATTTAAGTCATTAAATACGGCAATGCCGGGCGTGTCCTCCACGCCCGGATACGCATATGCCAAATGTTCTACACGAATTGCTTCGCTCAATGTAAACCCTCCTTAGGGAGTCCATCTTCCTGTTGCGCCGCAGGGCAGCACCAAACCGGTAGAAGACACCGGAAGACCCAACTCCCCTACCGCGGTGCTTCCGCCATAGGAAGCACGAAACACAGTATCGGAAGCATAACCCACAGCGCTGGGGGCCAAGCCGGTAGTATAAGAATTGATAATTACAAACAAAGGATTATCCGAAAGCAGCTTGGCGGTTTCCAGCAGAAAAGGATAAAAACTGGTTTCCATCTTCCAAATCTCACCGCTGGGGCCACGGCCATAGCTGGGAGGATCCATAATTATGCCGTCATAACGGCGACCACGGCGAATCTCCCGCTGGATAAACTTGCCGCAATCGTCCACGATCCAATGGATAGGTTTGTCCGCGAGGCCGGATGCCTGGGCATTTTCCTTGGCCCACGCCACCATGCCCTTGGATGCATCTACATGAAAAACCTCTGCCCCACCGGCGGCGGCAGCCAATGTGGCACCGCCGGAATAGGCAAACAGGTTCAGCACTCTTACCGGGCGCTTACTGCTGGCAGCGGACACCGTATCCCGGATAAAGTCCCAGTTGGCTGCCTGCTCGGGGAAAACGCCGGTATGCTTAAAATTCATAGGCTTGACATTGAAGGTCAAATAATCCTTGTATTTGATTTGCCAACGCTCAGGAAGTTTATGGTCTGTCCAATGTCCGCCGCCGGTGGCTGAGCGGACATACCGGGCATCATATTTCTTCCAGCCGGGATGGCTGTGGGGAGTGGCCCAAATTACCTGAGGATCAGGCCGAACCAGAATGTGCTCGCCCCAGCGTTCCAAACGCTCTCCGTCAGAAGTATCCAGAACCTCATAGTCTTTCCACTGGTCAGAAATCCAAATCATGATTCTCTCCTAATTCTTTTTATCCCACAATATCGCCGCCATCGGGAGGTGTGGTTTCCGGGGTATCCGGTGTGGTAGGATCAGGCACATCAGGGTCGGTAGGCACAAGACCTTTCTGATACTCCTCCCATGCCTGCTGAGTGTGCACAGGGCAGATCAGGTAAGGATGATCCGCTTCCTTGTTCAGATTGTTCTGGAAGCCCTTGAAAGCGGCATCTTCACCCTTTTTATCTATCAAATAGATATAATCGTCTCTAACATAGGCATCCACAAGGCCAGTCTTGGAAGCCTTCTTAATCTCCTCGAACTTCTCAACCGTAATGCGAACCAAAGCTCTTTCCTCAATCTTGGTCTGGTTTGCCTCGGCAAAGAGCTTGCACCACTCGGTAGCAACACCATGACCGTCCACGCAATACTCTACGATGGTATGGCAGTCGCAGGTTTCCTTGGGCACATCCTCTTTATAAACACGAACCTTATCCGTCCGGGTAAAGCCGGAGCCTACACGCACATCCTTCTCACAGGCTTCCGTAGCTTTTTTGCCACAGTCCAGACAAACCTCAACCGTTACGAAGTTACTCCAATCAACCATGCCTGTCTGGGATTTTTTCAGCCCGGCATGCAAGGGAGTCATGACTTTCTTGAACAAATAGGCTGCGGGGTTGTTAACGCCGCCGCTCATATAAATCTGCTCGGGCTGGTCATAGCCGCACCAAATGGCAGCGGTATAATACTTGGTAAAGCCGCAGAACCAGCGGTCCTTATTGCTGGCGGTAGTACCGGTCTTACCGTAAACATAGGCGGTAGACAGAGCAGCCTCCGTACCGGTGCCGTAGGCAACCGCATCCTCAAGGCAGTAGTTCATATAGTTGACTGCCTTCTCAGACAAAATCTGCTCACTCTTCTGGGTATTCTCCAAAACCAGATTGCCATTGCTGTCATATACATACAGCCAAGTTCGTCCCTGACGGTATACACCTTTATTCGCATAGGTTGCGAAAGCGGAAGCCATATCCCGAACTGTGATGCCCACCGTTTGAGCGCCGGCTGCCAGAGGCGCATAATCCTCGTCCGTCTTGATAGTACCATTGGGCATTACATAGTTACGGGTAAGGGTAGACAGGCCGAATTTATTCTTAGCAAAATCAAAAGCATAGCTCAGGCCAATCTCGTCCACTGTATTTGCGGCAACAGCGTTTACAGAACGCACAATGGCCTGATGCAAAGTAAGGGAATAATTATACTTACGGTTATCGTTCTTAGGCCAGCCGGTACTTCCGTTATACTTCAAGGGGAGATCCTTAATAACGGTAGCGGGAGAATAGCCTTGAATATTAAAAGCGGGGCCGTACACAGAAAGGGGCTTAATGGAAGAACCGCTTTGCAGCTCAGAATCCACCGCACGGTTTAGTCCATCATGGACAATCTTTTCGCCTACACCGCCCACAATGGCTACAATATCGCCAGTCTGATTGTCAATAATTACTATCGCAGACTGCAGCTGGCTGCTGCCACGGGTTTTGGGAATCTGATTCAGATCGGTATAAATCTTATCTGCCTGAGCTTGTACTTCCATATCCATAGTTGAATAGATGTGGAAGCCTGCACGGCTGATATAGCTCTTATAGTAGAGCATGGTTTCCGTGTTCCATGCCATACCATCCCGCTCAGCCAGAGCCCTGGCGACATCTTCAATAACGGTATCGGTAAAGTAGGAATATACAGACAAGCTGGCGCCTTCGGAAATACCGGCATCTGTATTACATACAGGGCAATAGTAAGCGTCACCCTCATGCTTATAGGTGCTTACCAAACCGCGGTATCCGCAATTCTCATTCTTACAGTTGGCAAACTGATCTTCCAAATCAATGCCGTCCTTGTTGACAATTACCTGCGCAACGGCCTCATCATACTCTTCCTGCGTCAGCCACCCCTGCTGGAGCATCTGCTCCAATACCAGATTCTTACGGTAATTGTTGCGCTGGTAGCCGTTCATCTCCTCACCGCCTTTGGTAAGGGCATATACGGAAGTACCGTAAGGGTCATACATAGAGGGGTTATTGGTAATGGAAATCAAGCTGGCACACTCGGCGGTAGTAAGCATTTCCAGTTCCTTGCCAAAATACTTTGCCGCAGCGGTACGAACGCCCTGACACTTTCTGCCGAACCAGATTTCATTGAGGTAATACTCCATAATTACCTCTTTGTCATAGCGCTTTTCAAGATCGTTGGCACGGAAGATTTCCAGAAGCTTTCGCTGAACGGTAACATCGTTATCGCCGGTATGGTTTTTAACAAGCTGCTGGGTAATGGTAGAGCCGCCGGCATCAGCGTCACCGAAGAACATACCGGCACAAGCCTTTACGGTAGTAATCCAGTCAACGCCCTGATGCTCGTAGAAACGCTTATCCTCAATCGCAATGGCTGCGTGTATCAAATCCTCGGGGATATCCTCGTAATCTGCCCAAGAGTTATACACATCGGCAAAAATCTTCTGCTGAAGCTGCACATTGCCGTCAGAATCGTAATAGTATACAAAGGAGTTGGATTCCTTTACGGTGTCATCCAGATCAAGGTCAGCATCCTTCAAAATATCAGATTCCAGAAAATCGCTGAGGGAGCCAATAAAGACCACCAGACAGATGCCGCATATCAGCGCAACCGTAGCCGCCGCGGCAAGCGCGACCTTTGCCGCGGTAAATATTACCATCCAGACCCTGTACAGCAGTTTCAGCGTCCAATGGGGGTGCCAATCCTGACGAGGGGGCTTTGGAGCCTTCTTGTTTTCTTTAGACATATTCATACCTCCATTTACACGGCGGAAACGCCGGTATGGTCAAGCTTCTTACTCTTAACTTATAAAAAACGATACTTTGCTACAGTATTATTCATGGTATTATAGCATACCCAAACAAAAAACGAAAGCCCCAATTTCGTAAATATTCATTGAACAATTTTTAAAGATATGCATATTTGCAAAAGCAATTCATATCCTACAACAAGAAAGCAGATTTCCTCTTGATTTTATGGGCTTCAGGCTGTAGAATAAAGAAAACAACAGGAGGAGATTTTTATGGAAGATCAATTCGGTTCTGATTTTATCACCATTGTAGACGAGGATGGTACAGAGTATGAGCTGGAAGTGCTCTCCACTCTGGAATACAACGGCGAGACTTATCTTGCTGTAGTTCCCGCCGGTGAAGAGGATGAGCAGTCTTTGGAGGTAAGCATTCTCAAAAGCGTGGATGAAGACGGAGAAAGCATTCTGTGCGCCATTGAAGACGAGCAGGAGCTGGAAACCGTATACGAGCTGATCATGAATGATCTCTACGAAGCAGAAGAGGAAGAAGATTGAGTTCTCCCTCCTGCTTGGTGCGTAATGTGTCCTTTTGGACCCACATTTTATAATAGGGACACCTGATACTTCCCGGCCCGATTGCAGACCTCCCGCCTATGCTTGGACATGAGGTGGATGTTGGGAGCAGCTAAAGCCTGGAGAGGTGACCCACCTGCCGTTTCGTGCAGGTCATAAATGGATGCATACGGCCAAAGCGGGATTGGGCCGGGGAGATTTGTTCCCCGGCCTTTTTTCATACGATAACGCATTTTCCCAATTTTGTTAAATTTATGCGATACCTCTTGCAAAAAAGAAAAAAATCATATATAATATCCAAGTCTATGCGTATGAAAGCTTGCGCAAAGATGACCAATCGGACAAATGAGAGGATTTGATTACATGAGCGCATCCAGCAAGAAGAAGCTGCGCAAGGAGCAGCAGGCCATGCAGATGACCGAAAAGCAGCAGCAGGCCAACAAAGAAGCGAAAAAGCTGAAGATTTACACCATTGCCTTTGTTCTGGTTATAGCAATCGTTGTAGCAGTTTTTGTCGGTAATATTCTTTATAAGAGCTTTGATATTCCCGGCGTAATTGCCCGTCATGACACGGTTTTGGAAGTAAACGATCACGATGTCAGCGCCGTAGAGCTGAGCTACTTCTATATTGATGCTATCAGCAACCAGTACAATTCCTGGTACAACGATTACGGTGACTATACCGCCATGATGCTGGCCTATATGTACGGCTTGGATGTTTCTTCTCCCCTGAACGAGTCTTACTACGATGTCGACAAGACCGTTACCTGGGCTGAAATATTTGCAAATCAGGCCATTGCCGATGCGACCGAGGTTTATGCTCTGTGCGACGCTGCAAAGGCCGCCGGCCATAAGCTCAGCGATGAAGAAAAAGCGAATGTAGATGAAATTATTCACAATGTTGAGCATACTGCCATGGATTACGGCTATGCAAGTCTGAGTGATTATCTGGTAGCCATGTACGGCAAGGGTGCCAATAAGGAGACCTACCGTTCCTACCTGACCGCTTCCGCTTTGGCAAACTCTTACAGCACCGCTTACTCCGACAGCCTGACCTTTACCGATGCTGATCGGGAAGCCAACCTTGCTGAGAATCCCAACGACTACTCCACTTTTTCCTATACCACCTACCTGCTTCGAGTAGATGATTTCTACCAGGGTGGCACAAAGGCCGAAGGCAGCGATACTATCACCTACTCTGAAGAGGAAAAGTCTATCGGCAGAGCTGATTGCAAGATGGCAGCCGACAGCATCCTGATTGCCAAACCCAAGAACGCTGATGAGCTGAACAAAGCCATCGCCAATCTTAAGATTTACAAAAATAAAACTGATGAAAACGGCGATACCGTGGCTGCTCCTACCGCTACCCCTAACAGCGATGTGACCTACAACTATATCAGCTCCATTTACAGAGATTGGGTAACTGACAGCAGCCGCAAGGCCGGAGATTTTACCATCATTCCCGTTACTTCCACCGTTACCAATGAAGACGGCACCACATCTGATATTACTACCGGTTACTACGCCCTGATTTTTGATGGCCGTAACGACTATGAGGAGAATACTGTTACCGTTCGTCACATTCTCATCGGTTTTGAGGGTGGCACCGAGGTTGACGGAGTGACTACCTACTCCGATGCCGAAAAGCTGGAAGCGAAAACCAAGGCAGAAGCAGTTCTTGCCCAGTTCAATGCCACCGGTAAAACCGAGGACGAGTTTGCTGCTCTGGTAGAGGCTAATTCTACCGACTCCGGCTCTAAGTACAACGGCGGCCTGTATAGCCATATTCTGCCCGGTCAAATGGTCGAAAACTTTGACAACTGGATTTTCGACGAGAGTCGCAAAAGTGGTGACTGCGAAATCGTAGAAACGAAGTTTGGTTATCACCTGATTTACTTCGTAGAGGCCGACGAGCTGAACTACCGTGACTATCTGATCGACAGCACTCTTCGCAACGAAGCAGTAAGCACTTGGCTTGACACTCTGGTAGATAGTGTAAAGATTGGCGAAAAGGATATCTCCACTTTGGAGCTTGATTTCGTCATCTCCCCCTACTCTTATAACTAAGCAAAACGCCGATATGCCCCGGAAGCGATTGCTTCCGGGGCTTTTGCATATTCCTACGCCTGTGCGTTCAGAATAAGGCAGAGGTGTTTTTATGCTGCGTTCCAAAATGAAAATCGCTCTGGCAGGAATTGCTGCCGGAGCGATCAACGGATTATTTGGTGCCGGTGGGGGTATGGTCATGGTGCCTGCATTGGCTCTTACCGGAGAATTTCAGGAGGAAGAAATCTTTCCCGCTTCCATAAGCATTATTCTTCCGGCCTGTCTGGTCAGTCTTGCGGCAGCGGGGCTGTCTCACCTTCCCTGGCAGGAAAGCGCGCCATACCTTGCAGGCTCTGCTGTAGGCGGTATTCTCGCAGGACTGCTGGGAAAGAATATCCCGGTAAAGTATCTCCACAGGTTTCTGGGCGTGCTGATCCTATATGGAGGAATACGGTATTTATGGTAGTACCTGCATTACTGGGAACCGTCCTCGGCTTTTTGTCAGGCTTAGGTACCGGCGGAGGCAGTCTGCTGATTTTATGGCTGACTCTCGTTCTGGGCTGGGATAACGAAACCGCAAGGCTTGTAAATCTTATGTTTTTTATCCCCGCTGCCATCATTGCCTGCTGTTTCCGCTGTAAACAAGGTCAGCTTTCTGTTTCCAAGGTTCTTCCCGGAATTATCGCCGCTTGCCTATCCGCTTTCGGATTTAGTATTCTTTCGGGCGTTATGGATCAGCGGTGGCTGAAAAAACTATTTGGCGTGCTACTGCTTTTTACCGGGTTTCGGGAGCTTTTTTACCGGGAGCGAAAACGGAGATAACCCTCCAAAATCAAGGAGGCTGCCACGGCATCAACGGTATTTTTCCGCTTTTTGCCGTGGTAGTTATGGTCATTGAGGATTTGGTGGGCTTCCACGGTAGTGCGCCGTTCATCCCAAAGCTTAACGCTCAGGCCGGTAGCTTCCTCTACCTTTGCGGCAAACTCCCGGCAAAGCAGTGCCCGAGAGCCTTCGGAGCCATCCATATTTCTTGGCAGGCCCACCACAATCTCCCCTACCATATTCTCTTTTGCCAGCTTGCAAATCTCTTCCAAGGTCTTTTCATCTGCCCGGCTGTGGATAACTGTTGTAGAGCCAACAATGGAGCAAAGTAAATCGGATATGGCAATTCCTGTACGGGCATCACCATAATCTACTGCCATAATCTTGTTCATACTGTTTCCTCTTTTCTTCGTAAATGAATCAGCGAGTTCTTCTGCTCAGGGGTAATCCGATAAGAATCCCGCAGTTTGGAAATTGTTTTGTTATGGGTAAAAATCTCCAATGTTCCGCTTTTTAATAAATCCTCAATCAAAGAAAAGTCATAGGTACCCAACTCCGCAAGAAGCCATGCCTGGGCCATGCGTACATAATAGTTTTCATCTGTGACCCAGGACACCGCGGAGACGATTGGATGGATATATTCCGGCCTAATCAAATGGTCAAGCATCATCACAAGGCCAAACCGTCGGGTATAGGGATGGTGCCGTGCCAGACACTCTAAGCAAAAATCCCAAACCTGCCCAAGCTCTTCCTCCCCAAAACAGAAGGTTGCTGCCATGCAGTCTGTAAATGCCCAGCAGTCCAGCAACGGCAAAACCGCCCATATTTCAGGGAGCTTATCCTCAAAGGAGGATTTCCTGTAGGCTGCGGTAAGGCCCAGAAGCATTACTTCTTCGTAGCTTTGGGGCATATTTTCAAATACCAAGCTGGGCCGGTTGGCCAGCGCTTTGGCAAATTTTCTCAGCTTGGGCATTCTAACGCCAATAATCTCATAGGCGGTGTCAGGGCATAGCTTTTTATGGAAAGCAGCGTATTTTGCCTCGGCATTTTCCCGCAAAAAATCCTTAATCTCTTGGTTCAAATCATCACGCTCCTATTTGGCCCTATTATACACGGATTTCCCCAAAAAGGGAATCAAAAAAGCAGAAAAATAAGGAAAAAAGTTGTTGACTTCCCATCCCCCCTGTGCTAGAATGTTCTTACCTGTGAAAAAGGGCTTATTTTTTTGCGGCTTTTTCAGCTTCGGAGCGGTAATTGTAGTAGCCGCTGTCTAAATTTTAACTAGCCGAAGTGATACAGGGAGGCAATTTTTTAAGGAGGTGCCGTTATGCGCGTGAAAGTCACTTTGAGATGCTCCGAGTGCAAGCAGAGAAACTACAATTCCATGAAGAACAAGAAGAATGACCCCGACCGTCTCGAAATGAAGAAGTATTGCAGATTCTGCAAGAAGCACACCATTCACAACGAGACTAAGTAAGGAGGCTCTTCGAAATGGCAGAAACCAAGAAGGAAAACTGGTTCAAGAGAACCTGGGGTAAGGTTAAGAAGTACTTCCGTGAGCTCAAGAGCGAGCTTAGCAAGGTAGTATGGCCCACCCCCAAGCAGGTTGCCAAAAACACTCTGATCGTTCTGGCAAGCGTTATTGTTGTTGGCGCGTTCATCTGGGTGTTTGACTATGTGGCTACCCTTGGCATTGATGGCATCGTAAGCGGCCTGAGAAGCCTGATCAAGTAAGGTAGCACAATGGCAGATACCGCAAAATGGTATGTAGTGCATACCTACTCCGGCTATGAAAACACTGTAAAAGCAACCATCGAAAAGACCGTAGAGAGCCGCCAGCTTCAGGATCAGATTCTGGCCGTATCCATTCCTCTGGAAACGGTTACGGAAATCACCGAGTCCGGCATGAGCAAAACCTATGACCGTAAGGTCTACCCCGGCTATGTTCTTGTAAAGATGGTTTACAGTGATGACACATGGCACGTCATTCGGAATGTACGCGGAGTTACCGGCTTCGTTGGTACTTCCAGCAACGATCCCACTCCCCTGTCTGAGGAAGAAGTTTATCAGATGGGCGTGGAGAAGAAAGAGATCATCGTCAACTATGCTGCCGGCGATACGGTTCGCATTCTGGACGGCCCTCTTACTTCTTTCACCGGTACTGTAGAAAGTGTGGATGTGGACAAGAATCAGGTCATCGTGGTTGTTTCCATGTTTGGCCGAGAGACTTCTGTCGAGTTTGAGCTCGATCAGGTAGAAGTCGTATCCCAGTAAACGCATCGGGTCGGTTTATTCCGGCCGAGCCGTGGGAGGGGCAACAGCCCCGAAAGAAATGCGCATAGCGCATATTACCACTATATATTCAGGAGGTGCTTATAATGGCACAGAAAGTCACTGGTATTATCAAGCTTCAAATCAACGCCGCTAAGGCTACCGCTTCCCCCCCTGTAGGCCCCGCTCTGGGCCAGCACGGTGTTAACATCGCCGCATTTATCAAGGAATTCAACGCCCGCACCAAGGACATGGAGGGCTACAAGATTCCTGTTGTCATCACCGTATACGCAGACCGCAGCTTCACCTTTATCACCAAGACTCCCCCCACTCCCCTGCTGGTCATGAAGGCCATCGGCGCGGACAAGGGTTCCGGAGTTCCCAACAAGCAGAAGGTTGGCACCATCACCAAGGCTCAGATCACCGAGATCGCCAAGACCAAGATGCCCGATCTGAACTGCCACACTCTGGAGGCTGCTGAAAGCCAGGTTGCCGGCACTTGCCGCTCCATGGGCATTACCGTTGTTGACTAATTGATATTTGCTGTCTGGGGAGCTGCCCCGGAAATGTGGGAGGATTTTTCCGCATCACCACTATAAGGAGGATATAACAAAGTGTTTAGAGGTAAAAAGTACAAGGAGAGCGCAAAGCTGATTGACCGCTCTGTTCAGTATGATCCCGCAGAGGCCCTGAATCTGGTTGTGAAGGGTGCTTCCGCAAAGTTCGACGAGACTGTCGAGCTGCATATCAAGTTGGGCGTTGACTCCCGTCACGCCGACCAGCAGGTTCGTGGCGCAGTTGTTCTGCCCAACGGTACCGGTAAGACCCGCCGCGTTCTGGTTTTCACCAAGGACGCTAAGGTTGAAGAGGCTCAGGCAGTCGGCGCTGACTATGTTGGCGGCATGGAGCTGGTTGAGAAGATCACCAAGGAAAACTGGTTCGATTTCGATGTAGTTGTTGCTTCCCCTGACATGATGGGTATTGTAGGTCGTCTGGGTAAGGTTCTGGGCCCCAAGGGTCTGATGCCCTCCCCCAAGGCCGGCACCGTGACCCCCAATGTTGCCGCTGCTGTTAAGGAAATCAAGGCCGGTAAGGTTGAGTACCGTCTGGACAAGACCAACATTATCCACTGCCCCATCGGCAAGGTTTCCTTCGGTGTTGAGAAGCTGCAGGAGAACATGGATACCCTGGTTCAGGCTGTTGTGAAGGCTAAGCCCGCTGCTGCCAAGGGTCAGTATATCCGTTCCTGCGTCGTTGCTTCCACCATGGGCCCCGGCGTTAAGGTTGGTACCGCTAAGTACCTGTAATTTTTACAAATTTTTTCAAAAACCCCTTGACAAGTCAAGGGGTTTTTGTTATACTTTAGAAGTTGCCAAAGACAGCAGGTGGCTCCGGCCGTAAGTCCTGCCGAGGTGCGCGGATATGTTTTCTGTGTGTCTTTCTGTCTTCTGGCAGGAAGACATTTTTTCATTTCGGAGGTGAACACCACATGCCCAACGCAAAGGTTCTGGAGAGCAAAAAGGCAATTGTTGAATCCTTGACCAACACCATGAAGGAAGCTACTTCCATCGTGTTTGTTGACTACAAGGGCATCAATGTTGCTCAGGATACCGCCCTGCGTAAGCAGTTCCGTGATGCTGGCGTGGAGTACACCGTTGTTAAGAATACTCTGACCCGTTTCGCTGCCAAGAACAATGGCTACGATTTCGACGAGGTTCTCAACGGCACTACCGCTATGGCCTGCACCACCGGCGATCCCATTGCCCCCGCTCGCATCGTGTGCGAGTTCGCCAAGAAGAACAAGAACACCCTGACCATCAAGGGCGGCGTCGTAGAAGGCTCTGTGCTGACTGCTGACCAGCTCAATGGCTTTGGTGAGCTGCCCAGCAAGAGTGCTCTGGTTGCTCAGGTTCTCGGTACCTTCCTGGCCCCCATTTCCAGCCTGGCATTCGTCCTGGATCAGATCCGGGAGCAGAAGGCCGGCGGCGCTCCTGCTGCAGAAGCAGAAGCCTAATCATCATAAACCTATCAACACTATTACAACACACATTTAGGAGGATTTAACAATGGCTAGTGAAAAGATCACTGCTCTCGTAGAGGAAGTTAAGGGCCTGACCGTTCTGGAGCTGTCCGAGCTGGTTCACACCCTGGAGGAAGTTTTCGGCGTTTCCGCCGCTGCCGCTGCTGTTGCCGGCCCCGCTGTTGCCGCTGCTGCTGAGGTTGAGGAGAAGACCGAGTTCGACGTTATCCTGAAGAGCGCCGGCGCTTCCAAGCTGGGCGTTATCAAGGTTGTCCGTGCTGCTACCGGCTTGGGCCTGAAGGAAGCTAAGGATCTGGTTGACAACGCTCCCAAGACCCTGAAGGAAGCTATCTCCAAGGAAGATGCTGAGAAGCTGGTTGCCGAGCTGAAGGAAGCCGGCGCTGAGGCTGAAATTAAGTAATTTCATCTACCTTCAAAAGGCTGCAGTTTTACGCTGCAGCCTTTTTTTCTTGCTTTTTTGGGCGTTATAAGCTATAATGTTTCTGTTTTATCTCTAGGAGGTTATTATGGAAGCTTTGAAGGAGCAACTGCTCCGTATCAATTTTGATTCCGACCTGTATTGGAAAGCAGCGCTGCTGCTTACTGTCGGAACCTTAGTGCTGGGCTTTATCGGCCGTTATTCCTTCGGCAAGCACAGCATATTGGATCACGCTGTATCTTCCGCTATCGGCATTCTCTTTGTATATGCCGCTACCATAGTCCTTTTCAGTATGGGCGCAGAGTATCAGAGTTTTGTCGCTCCCCTGCCCTTTATCAGCCTGACAGAGGGCAATATGTCCATCTTTGT
Organism: Faecousia sp.; assembly: GCA_051867135.1. Taxonomy (GTDB): domain Bacteria; phylum Bacillota; class Clostridia; order Oscillospirales; family Oscillospiraceae; genus Faecousia. Next base: position 24,903 of record JBJDYH010000002.1, read on the forward strand.
ATTTAAGGGAACGGAGTATACTGTAATATGCGAGCAGATCGTCAATATGATTATTCTGGCCTTTTTAGCCAATATCATTGACACCGCCCTTCCCCGGGGGGAGCATTTTATTTCATGGCTGTTTTTCCGCTGTTTGACCATAGGATTGGCCATGGCTATGCAGCTCGGTGTCGCGTGGCTCTTTACCACTTATCTGCCTCAAGGCATCGTTACCTATGCGCCCACTATTTTGCTGGCAATTCTGGTATTGATGCTGGCAGTTGGTGCATTCAAAATCCTTATAGGCGCTGCCATCGCCACCGTGAATCCCCTGGTCGGTGCGCTGTATACCTTCTTCTTTGCCACCTTTATTGGCAAAGCACTCTCCAAATCCGTTTTGACGACAATGATTCTCGGCGCTCTGGTATGGGGTCTGAATTATCTTGGCGTTACAACCGTAGCCATTGCCACCGCTGCCTTGGTGGCTTATATCCCGCTGATGATTGCGCTGCTGATTATCTGGTATGTGGTGAATAAAATCTTGTAAGACCCCACCGAGATATTGATTTCTCAGCGGTATGGCGTATCCTTATCTATCAAAAAACCTCTCTTCGGCCCAGGTCAAAGAGAGGTTTTGCTATATAGGGATTTACATTTTTTCGATAGCTTCAATCACGGCGTGTACATTGGTGGTATCCACCTGCTCCATAAGGCCGCTGTCGTAGCTCTCCGCTACGCTGGGGTCAATGGGGAGCCGGGCAAGGATGGGCAGATTAAACTCCTTCGCCACCTCCTCAAGGCGGCTCTTGCCAAACACTTCAATACGCTTGCCGCAATCGGGACATTCCAGATAGCTATAGTTTTCCACGAAGCCAAGCACAGGAATGTGCATCATGTTTGCCATCTTTACTGCCTTGGTAACAATCATGCTTACCAAGTCCTGAGGGCTGGTAACGATTACGATGCCGTCCACAGGCAGACTCTGGAACACGGTCAGAGGCACATCGCCGGTGCCGGGAGGCATATCCACAAACATATAGTCTACATCTTCCCAGATAACATCTGTCCAGAACTGCTTGACGGCGCCGGCAATAACCGGGCCGCGCCAGACTACAGGGTCGGTATTGTTATCCAGCAGCAGATTGATGGACATGACCTGAATACCGCCCTTGGTAAGTGCGGGATACAATCCGTCCTTGGTAGCGCCCTGGCACTCGGTAACACCGAAAGCGGTAGGGGCAGAGGGGCCGGTAATATCCGCATCCAAAACACCCACATGCTTGCCTTTTCGTGACATAGCTACCGCCAGCATGGAGGTTACGGTGCTCTTGCCAACGCCGCCCTTGCCGGAAACAACGGCAATCACCTTTTTGACCGTGGATTTTTCGTTCAGCTTTGCCAGCAGGCTTTCTGCCTTACGATCGGCGCAATCGCTGCCGCAAGTAGAACAATTACCATTACAACTCATGAAATTCGCTCCTTAAAAAACATTTTTCCATATTATAGGTCTGTTTTCTCCCTCTGTCAATGGTGAAAACAATTACCGAGGGGAGATAAAGCCCCCTATCAGCCTCGTGCAAAGCTGATAAACCGCGTACCCTGAAAAGTGAGTTTTCCCTGATCCCCCTCTACGAGGTAGCCATACTGATTAACGGGAATCTCCAGCTCCATCCGGTCGCCGCTTTCCACCTGAAAAGTGGCGTAATACCGGGTGTAGCCGACGGCAGTATTGTAATGCTCTGCGTGTCTTCCTACATAGGTACGCTTAGCCACAACGGTAGCAATTACAGAAAGCTGGGGAGCATGATTATTATGATTCCACTGTTTCAGATTTCGAAACAAAGTGAATACAATCACTCCAAAGATAAGAACGAATACCACCATGAATAAAACGGGAAACCATGAAAAAAAGTTGGAATCCATATTCAATGCTCCTTTCACATTTGCGCAGCTTCCCACTGCTCCATCAAATCCATAAGCGCTAATTCCGCTTCTTCTTTCTCCCCTAACAGCCGGGTAAGCTCCTGATAGTCGGCAGATGCCCCTTCAATGGCAGTATCCAAAGCGGAAATAACTCCTTCTTGCTTCTCAATTTCCCGCTCCAAGCGGCGTACCAGCTTATCCAGCTCCTTGGTTCCGCCCTTGGGCTTTTCTTTTTTGGGTTTTACTTCCTGAGGAACCTGCTGGCGCTGCATGGCTTCGTGATCCAAAATAGAGCGATACTTTTCATAGCCGCATTTGAAGTCCCGAATAGCGCCATTTTCCAGCAGCCAAATACGCTCCGCGAATTTCTCGATAAAATAGCGGTCATGGGATACAAAAAGCAGCACGCCTTCAAACTCTTCAATAGCGGCTTCTATCCATTCCCGGGAGGCAATGTCCAAGTGGTTGGTTGGCTCGTCCAAAATCAGAAGATTGATTTTCTCGTCCATAAGCATACACAGCCGCAGGCGGGACTGCTCGCCGCCGGACAGGCTACCTACGGTTTTGAACACATCTTCGCCCTGAAACAGAAACGCGCCCAGACGGTCACGAGCGGTCTGAGGAGTACAATTCTTCTCATAGAGCATGGTGTCATACAAGGTGCGCTCAGGGTGGTCAAAATGGATAATCTGGGGCAGGTATCCCCATTTCACCGTAGGGCCAAACTGGATTTTTCCGGCGCAGTCATCCTCCCCCAAAAGGCACTTGATAAAGGTGGATTTTCCGGTGCCGTTGTCGCCCAGCAGAGCAATGCGCTCCCCCGCTTCCACATTCAGCTCCACATTGTCAAAGAGGATTCTGTCTCCGAAGCCCTTGGACACATTTTTCATTTTGAACACCACATCGCCGGAAAAGTCCTTCTCCCCAAAGGTAGCGTGCATGGTTTTTTCCGTTTTTGGGCGCTCCGTCTTTTGGATGCGCTCCATGCGGTGCTGGATGGACATAGCCCGGCGGTAAAGGGTGCGGTTGTTGATGCCCCAGCCCTTCATACGCTCTACCGTAAATCCAAGCTGCTTCAGCTTGGCCTGCTCCGTCTGATACTGCTTCATTTGCAGGTCAAAACGGGCCTGCTTTTCGTCCATATAGAAGGAATAGTTGCCGGAGTAGAACTCGGCATGACCGTCTACAATCTCAATTACCCGCTGGGCAATTTGGTCGATAAAGTAGCGGTCATGAGAAATCGCCAGAACAGTACCCTTGAATGCCTTAATATAACTCTCCAGCCATTCCACGCTGTTTAAGTCCAGATGGTTGGTAGGCTCGTCCAGAAGCAGAATATCCGTTTTCTCCAAAAGCAGGCGGGCAAGGTTCATTCTGGTCTTTTCGCCGCCGGAAAGGCTGCTGAAAAGCTGCTTGCGCTGGTCAGGGGTGATGGCAAGGCCGTTGCAGATTTTATCCACTTCCACATCCATCTCGTAGCCGCCACCGGACTGGAAACGGTTTACCAGGGCATCATATTCCCTTAGCTGTTCCTCGCTGGCACCGCTATGCATGGCGTTTTCCAGCGCTTCCATGCGCTCCTTGGTGCGCAGAACATCCGTATAAGCAGAGCGGAGCACCATCTCTACGGTATAGCCCTCAGGGAATTTGGGAATCTGGGAAATGAGACCGATTTTCTTATGGGGATTGACGAAAACCTGTCCATCGTCGTAGTCCATTTCCCCGGTAAGAATTTTGAAAAGGGTTGTCTTGCCGCAGCCGTTACGGCCTAAAATTGCAACCCTCTCTCCTTCCTGGATTTCAAAGGACAGTCCTTGCAGCAGGTTTTCTCCGATAACAAAGAATTTGGTTAGGTCTTTTACTTGTATATCAACCATTGTCTTTCTCCAACTCTGCCACCAGCATTTCCAGCTCCGGCAGAGTATACAGTAAATTCAGGGATTGCAGCATGGCATTGCTGCTCATGTGCTGGGGAAAATCCAGCTTTTTCAGGAGCTTGCTCCGTTTCTCGCTGCTGTTTGCGCCGCCGGATAAACCAAGAGCCATCAAATCCTGCTTGGTAATGGTACCGCAGCAGCGCTCCCCTTCTCCTTCTATGGTAGCGCCGCAGCGGCGCAGGGCCTGCAGGATAATATCCGGTGTCATGCCCTCTACACCTAGCAGCCCCTCTTTGCCGGCGGCTGCTTTGCGGCGTTCCTTGCCGGGAATATCGGGAATATAGGCGTGCTTGAGCTGGGAGGCCGGAATTAACCCCCGCAGAAAGTTGCGAATGACAAATCCTGCACCATCACTATCCGTAAAGACGATCATGCCCCGCTTCGCGGCGATTTGGCGAAGCAAGCGCTGCTGCTGCTTATCCTTAAAGATGCCGAATCCGGAAGTCTCCAAAATAGGAGCGTCCACAATTTGGGACAGGGTATTTTTATCATACCGCCCCTCAACAACAATACATTCCTGAATCTTAACCATTGCGAGCCTCCGCAAGATTGATAATCAGAAGCTCCAAAAGGCGGTCTACATCGTCGTAGGAGGTTTTCATACGGTAATCCGTTTCCATGATCAGCTCGGATGCTTTGGCGTAAAACGCGGTGGAGAATTTGCCTGCTGCCGACATAGTCTTGCGGGCCATATAGTCGGGCATGGAGCAAATACGCATAAGCTCTCCGGCATTTTTGCCTTGATCCAAAAGGATTCTGCCCACGCTCAACCGGCGAAAATGACTGCCGATGGCACCCAAAATACCAAGAGGCTCCTGCTGCATCTGCAAGAGCTGACGAAGCTTTAACAGCGCTCCGCCGTAATCCCCCTGCCCCAGCATATCCGTCATCTGAAACACCACCGCATCCAGAACAGGCTCGGTAACGGCATCGATATCCGCTTTGCAAATGGTATCCGCCCCGGAATAGGAGGCGATTTTGGCAATCTCTCCGGATAAAGCCGTCATAGTCCCGCCGGTAATATCAATCAGATACACGCAAAGGTCAGGGCTGATTTTCTTCTGCTGCGCGGCAAAATGGCGGGTAATCCAAGCGATTAAATCCCGCTGGCTCTGCTTGGCAAACTCTACAATCAGGCCATTTTTGCTCACGGCATCCCACAGCTTTTTCAGCCGCTTATCCGGCTTCCACGGGGTAGTGATATAAGAAAACACTACGGTGCAATAATCCGGCATATCGGAAAACACTTCAATAAGCTTTTCCCGGTCTGCTTCATTGCACTTAAAGATATCCACATCGTCCACCCAAATAAGGGTGCGTTCTGCCATCATAGGCAGGGCTTCCACGGCCTCGGCAAAGGCGCGGATATCAAAGGTTTCGTTTGTAAGCTTATGGTAGTTAAAGGACTCTGTCAATTCGTCCAAAATCTGTTTGCGAAGCTGCTCCAAATAATGATGAAGCAGGAAGGTTTCCTCCCCATGGAAAAAATAAAGAGGAGCGAAAGTCTTTTCCTTAATATGTGCTTTCAAAACTTGCAGGCCGTCACCTTGCTGCGTGTCTTTTTTTGCCATGGGTTCACCCCCTAATGATAATCGTTCCTTGCAAATCGGTACGAAGTATCTCGCAGCCATGCTCCTTTAACCTCGCCAAAAGGTTTGGGGATGGATGGCCGTTGCGGTTATTCTCTCCTACGCTGATAAGCACCGTTTTGGGCTTCAAGCGATCCAAGAGAGCGTCACTCGTAGATGTATCAGCCCCATGATGCCCGGCAACCAGATATTCCAGTTCCGGGATGTCTCTATGAAACAGCAGAGCCAATTCTGTACTTACAGGCCGATCGCCGGTAATCAGTATATCACAGTTTTCGCTTTGAAACAAGACACACAAACTCATTTCATTGCCGTAATCTCCGCCATTTCCCGCAAATACGGAAATAGAAGCAGTATCCCAAGAAAAAGCTATATCTTGAGTTACTGTAATAATGCTGCCACTGCATAAACCGGATAGCAGTTCGTTGTAAGCACTCTCCGGGTCTTCGGGAAGCATCAGCGTATCCACCTGTATTCTGGAAAGCAGATAAGGCGCGCCGCAGGTGTGGTCAGCGTCAAAATGGGTAATAATCAGCCCATCTATGCGGGAAATTCCCATACTCAGCAGGGTTTCTGCGGCGATATCCGCAGTAGTCTCTGCGTAATCTCCCCCGCAGTCCACCATATAGGTTCTTTGGCCGCTCTGCAAAAGAATGCACTGCCCCTGGCCTACATCCAGCATGGTAATACGCCAGTTGTCCTGAAGGGGCTGTATCCATGCAATCACTTGCCCCAGGAAAAGAATACAGGTAATCAAGCACACGCCCATCCAAACCCGTAGCCGCTTAGATTTTAGCATCAAAAGCAGCACAGCATAAGCAAGGACACAAGCTGCAATGATATATTCATTTCTCAGGTAAAGGCATCCACCGGGCACGCAAGCGAGCGCCTTAGAAATTACAAGGACGAAACGAATAGGCAGACTGATAATTTTTCCAAGGATAATCCCGGCTTTTGCCCAAATTGCGCCAATTACGACTGCGCCAATAATCCCATAGAAAATAAAAGTAATCAGCCAAAGGGTAAGCAGGTTCGTTAGAATGCCAATCAAGCTCACAGTACGGAAATAGATTGCACTCAAAGGCAGGGTAATCGCCAAAGCGCCCAAGGTTACGGACAAAGAGCCAATGACCCAATGCAAAGCTTTCCCGGTATGGCTGCAATCATCGATATTCTTGAAGAAATACCATTCCCGAATCCTATGATAGATTAAACTGGAAAACAGAAATATACCCAAAATACTACCTGCACTAAGCTGCAAGCTAACGGAAGTAATGGCCAAGGGATTGAAAGCTACCATAAGCAAAACCGCAAAAGAAAGAGCGGTCAGCCCATCATAGTCCCGTTTGGATAGAAACGCTCCTTGGAAAACAAGCTGCATGATACAGGCACGCACAATAGATGGGGTAAACCCTGCCATGGCCGCAAACGCAATGGCAACCGGGATGCTGAGGAAGCTGGCAATGCGTCGGCTTCTGCCTGACAGCAGCAATATTGCCGCTAAAAGAATCGCCAAATGCTGCCCGGAAACTGCTACGATATGGCGAATGCCGCTGAGTTTCAAAGCGGTATTTTCCTCGTAGGTAAGGCCGGTATCATCACCCAGCAGCAATGCGCTGGCAAAAGCCGATGTATCTTCAGGGAAAATATCCTGAATAACAGACAGAACCTTATTGCGCAGCTTTACCGGAAAATACTTGGCATTGCTGTCGCTTCCGGAAATAATTGTGCACGCTCCCCGGCTGTAGGCCAGCAGAAAAATACCGTCGCCCTGATGGAAGGAGCTGCCGTATCGGCTGCCCGCTGCCGTATAACGAAGGCGAAACTCTCCCTGAACCAAGTCCCCGGGATTTAGCTGGGTGTTGTCATTCAGGTAAAACCGCACATTGTACTTTTTCCCGTCCAGAATCAAAGTACCGTCCGCAGCAACGCCATAGTTTGTCGAAAAGCTATAATCATCCACCTGAATTTGGGTACTAACCGTTACCTCGTCCATACGCCGGGCAGCGCTTAAGTAACAACTGTCAAACCCCCAATACCAAAGCAGGGATACAGCCGCTCCCAGCAAGCAAACAGAAGCTGCCAGAGCAGGCCGCTTGCGGATAAGAAGACAGATAAGAAAGAGAAGAAACATAGCTGCTGCCATCAAAGGCCAAAGGGTGCTCTGATCCCACGCAAGGTATGCGCAAAAGCCGCTGCCGGCGCAAAAGCCAACGGTAAACAGCATCAAAAGACGCATATTGCTTTCTCCTCTCTCTTGTATTTGACAAAAGGAGGATGCCGGGGCATCCTCCTTTGGAAATTAAAGCTTAGCGGCTACAAAATCGTCAACCAGAGCCAGAGCGTTGTCCAGCTTCAGGATATCCTTGCCGCCACCCATAGCGCTGTCGGGCTTGCCGCCGCCGCTGCCGCCGCAAGCAGAACATACCTGACGAACCAGATCGCCGGCCTTTATGCCCTTAGCGATGGCATCCTTGCCGCAAACTGCCAGGAAGGTAATCTTACCGTCATTGACAGAGGAAAGAACGGCAACCACCCGGGAATCCTTATCCCGCAGAGTATCGCCCATCTGGCGAAGCTTTGCGGCATCCGCATCAGGTACGGAAGCAGTAATAACACGCAGACCGCTAACATCGTGAGCGCTAAAGAGAATACGATCCACCTCACCGGCGGTTTCCTTAGCCTTCATAGCTTCTACACGCTTCTTAAGTGCCTTGATTTCCTCAATCTGGCTCTCCAGCTTGGCGGCAAGTTCAGCAGGCTTGGTTTTCAGCATCGCGCATACAGTATACACCCGCTGACGGTTAATATCCATTTCTTCCAGACACACCTTGCCGGTAATGGCCTCAATACGGCGCACGCCGGAAGCGACAGAGCACTCACTCTCAATGCGGAAGGGGCCAACCTTAGCGGTATTATCCAGATGCGTACCACCGCAAAGCTCAATGGAATAGCCGCCCATGTTGACAACGCGCACGGTATCGCCGTACTTTTCGCTGAACAAAGCCATAGCACCCATTTTCTTAGCCTGATCAATGGACATTTCACTAATATCAATGCCGTAGCCTTCCAGAATAGCAGACTGCACAATGGCATCTACCTTAGCCATTTCCTCGGCGGTCATAGCGGAGTAGTGGGTAAAGTCAAAACGCAGACGGTCAGGCTCTACCAAAGAGCCGGCCTGATGCACATGGTCGCCCAGAACGCTCTTCAGAGCCTTCTGCAGCAGGTGGGTAGCGGAGTGGGCACGCATAATCGCCTTGCGGCGCTCCACATCAATGGAAGCCAGCACCTGATCATCCACCTTGATAGAGCCGGCAACCATCTGCCCATAGTGCAGATACTTGCCGCCTTTATCCTTGAGAACATTATCTACATGGAAACGGCTTTCGCCAATCAGAATATCGCCGTGGTCAGCTACCTGACCGCCCATTTCCGCGTAGAAAGGCGTGCGATCCAGAACAATGATGCCCTTTTCGCCGCCGGCAATGGAACCGGAAACCTCTTCGCCTACGCAAACCGCCAGAACCTTGGCGTTGGCGGTATTGTAATCATAGCCCACAAAAGCGGTGGGGGTATTGTCAAGGCCAAGATCAATACCGGCCCAACCCAAATCGCCCATCTTCTTGCGATCCTCTCTGGCACGAATACGCTGTGCCTCACGGCACTCGGTATACTTGGCCATATCCACGGTCATGCCCTCGTCTTCCAGCATTTCCTCAGTCAGGTCGATGGGGAAACCATAGGTATCGGACAGAAGGAAAGCGTCCTCGCCGGAGAATACGGTTGCTCCCGCAGCCTTATGCTCGGAGAGCTTGGTGGCAAAAATTGCCATGCCGGTATCGATGGTGCGGGCGAAGTTCTCCTCTTCTACCTTGACTACCTTGGTAATATAGTCAGCACGCTCACGAAGATAGCCGTAGTGACTCTCGTTTTCCTGAATTACCGTATTCACTACCTCATACAGGAAAGGATGGTTTACACCAAGGAGCTTGCCGTGACGGGCTGCACGGCGCAGCAGACGGCGAAGCACATAGCCGCGGCCTTCGTTGCTGGGCAGAACGCCGTCAGCAATCATAAAGGTAGAAGCGCGGATATGGTCGGTAATCACACGCAGAGATACATCATTCTTGGTGCTCTGGCCGTAGGAAGCGCCGGTAATGCGGGTAACATGGTTGGTGATGTTCATAACCGTATCCACATCAAAGAGGCTGTTTACATCCTGACAGACAACCGCCAAGCGCTCCAGACCCATGCCGGTATCGATATTCTTCTGGGCAAGCTCGGTATAGTTGCCCTGACCGTCATTATCGAACTGGGAGAACACATTGTTCCATACTTCCATATAGCGGTCGCAGTCACAGCCTACCGTACAATCGGGCTTGCCGCAGCCGTACTTTTCGCCGCGGTCATAGTAAACCTCGGAGCAGGGGCCGCAGGGGCCGGAGCCGTGCTCCCAGAAGTTGTCGCTCTTACCAAAACGGAAGATGCGGTCGGCAGGAATACCGATTTCTTTGTTCCAAATCTCAAAGGCTTCCTCGTCGTTTTCATAGATGGAAGGATACAGGCGATTCTCGTCCAGACCAACCACCTTGGTCAAAAACTCCCAGCACCAGCTAATGGCTTCGTGCTTAAAGTAATCGCCAAAGGAGAAGTTGCCCAGCATCTCAAAATAGGTGCCATGGCGGGCGGTCTTGCCGATGTTTTCAATATCGCCGGTACGGATGCACTTCTGGCAGGTGCAGACACGGCGGCGGGGAGGCTCTACTTCCCCCTTAAAATAGGGCTTCATAGGGGCCATGCCGGAGTTGATCAGCAGCAAGGACTGGTCATTTTGGGGAATCAGGGAAAAGCTGGGCAGGCGCAGATGCCCCTTGCTCTCAAAGAAAGAGAGGAACATTTCCCGAAGTTCATTTACGCCATAAGGTTTCTGGCTCATTGGTTTTTACCTCCAAATAAAATGTGAATGGCAACAAAAAATCGCCCCTAGCGAATAGGGGCGAAAGAATCGCGGTACCACCCTAATTATCCCCGGCGGGGACATCTTAGATGCTCTGTAACGGGAGCGCCCGTCCCGGTCTTCCCGGGCTGCTTGGAAGTGGCCCATACAGCGCTTACCGCAGGGCTTCCACCGTCCCCCGCTCTCTTAAGGCAGCCGCTATACTTTGTTTCCGCATTGCTTTTGCATATCGGCATTTATTTTACCACAAAAGCGCAAAATGTCAACATTTCATTCCTATTTTCTGTGAAAAAGTTGGACAGAGCGGAAAACCCGCTCTGTCCCATAGCTTAAATATTGGATTCCAGCCAAGCCTTCAAAGCAAGGCGGCCTTCTTCGCTCATGGGGAAGGTATTCTCCCCCTCCATTTCGCTTTTTTCATAGCAAAACGGGCCATGCCAGAACTGGGCATAGATGGAGCTGGCTGCAAAGTCCACTTCCTTTGGGGTAGCCATCACAACCTTAGGCTCAATGCGAAACCGCAGAGCGCCGCAGGAGCCGGTAAACAGGTTGTTCATAGCAAAGGTGTGCAGCGTAGGAAGATAGATATCTGCCATGCTTATGCCTCCATAAGCGCTTCCATTTCATCCAAGAGCTGACCGAACAGCTCCAGCGCCTGATTGACAGGCTCAGGGCTGGTCATATCCACACCTGCGCCCTTAAGAAGGTCAATGGGGCTCTTGGAGCAGCCGCCGGAGAGGAAGTTCAGGTAGTCCTGAACGGCGCTCTCACCCTCATTCAAAATGCGGCGGGACAGGGCAATGGCAGCAGAATAGCCGGTAGCGTACTGGAATACATAGTAGTTGTAGTAGAAATGGGGAATACGCGCCCATTCCATGGCAATTTCATCATCCACTACCATATCGGGGCCAAAATACATCTCATTCAGGCGGCGATACTCGGCGCACAGAACCTCCGCAGTCAGGGTCTTGCCCTCGGCGATCATCCGGCCGATATTCAGCTCGAACTCCGCAAACATGGTCTGGCGGTAAAGCGTTCCCTTAAACTGCTCCAAGAAGTGATTCAGCAGGTATGCCCGCTCCCGCTTGTCGGTGGTCTTGCCCAAAAGGTACTCCATCAGCAGCGCTTCGTTGCAGGTAGATGCCACTTCCGCAACAAAAATCACATAATCGGAATCAATGGGATTCTGGTTCTTGTTGGAGTAGTAGGAGTGTAGGGCGTGGCCCATTTCGTGAGCCAAAGTAAACTGGCTGTCCAGCGTTCCGGAATAGTTCAGCAGCACATAGGGGTGCACCGACGCGCCTGCGGAGTATGCGCCGCTGCGCTTTCCCTCGTTTTCGTAGACATCGATCCAGCGGTTTTCAAAGCCCTCTTTGAGGATGGCCCGGTATTCTTCACCCAAGGGGGCTACAGCCTCGTAAACCGTCTTCTTGGCCTCTTCAAAGGGAATCTGCTTGTCCACGCCGGATACGAGCTGGCTGTAAACATCGTAAAAATGAAGCTCGTCAACGCCCAGCAGCTTCTTGCGCAAGCGCACATAGCGGTGCATCTTGTCCAGATTCCGGTGGACAGCTTCAATCAGATTCAGATATACAGAAGTGGGCACATTGGTGCCATCCAGAGCGGCCTCAAAAGAGGAAGGATACTTCCGGGCCTCGGCGAAGAATTTCAGCTTCTTGCCCTGAGCATCCAGAATGGCAGCGGTGGTGTTCTTGAACTTACCCAAGGTGTGGTAGACATTTTCATAAGCGCTCTTGCGAAGGGCTCTGTCCTCGCTTTCCTGCAAGAGGACAAAGGTGCCGCTGCTCAAAGGATGGGTATTGCCATTGCTGTCCACAGCATCGGGATAGGTCAAATCCGCGTTGGCAAAATTGCCGTAAATCTTTGAAGGAGCGCCTGCCATATCTCCGGCTGCTGCCAGCAGTTTTTCCTCGGCAGGAGAAAGAATATGCTCCTTGCGGCGACGCTTATCCGTCAAATAGCGGCGATAGCGCTCCAAGCCCGGCTCGTCCGCGTAAAAAGCGTTCAGCTTTTCGTCGCTAATTGCCATAATTTCCGGGGTTTCAAAGCTGCAGGCAGCCCCAAGGCCAACCGCAACGCTATGGAATTTGCCGGACATCGCCTGATAGGCAGGATTCCGGGTGTCCACATCCTGACAGCGGGAGCAATAGTGAGCCAGATTGCCGATTACCTGATCTACCCGCTCCATATTGGTCAAATATTCCAGAAGTGTCTTGCCGCTTTCCCCCAGACGGCCTGCAAAGGAAGAAAGCAGAACCTTTTCGGCTTCCAACGATGCCAGCTCTTGCTCCCAAGCTTCATCGGAAGGATACAAATCTTCTACTTTCCAAGTATCCTCAACAGGAATTTCACTACGCTTGCGAATTTTCATAAAGAAACCTCCCCCAAAATTTTCTTCATTATACCAAAAAGCGAAAGAAATAGCAATCCCATCCCCTTGCAAAAAAAGGGGGAATGTGGTATATTGCCCGAGGTGATAATATGAGAGAGAAATTAAAAGGCAGCGCCTGTTTAATATTTGCTACCATGATTTGGGGCAGCGCATTTGTGGCCCAAAGCGTAGGCATGGAGCATATTGGCCCCTTTACCTTTCAGGCAGTACGGTGCGGCCTTGCCGCAGTCGGCCTTTTGCCCTTTATTTATCTGGTAGACAGAAAACAGGGAAAATCCTTTATCAATCAATGGAAGAATAAGCGGCTCTGGCTGGCGGGTAGCCTCTGCGCCATTCCTTTTTTCTTTGCTTCCAGTTTGCAGCAAATCGGCCTTGTAACCACGGATGCAGGCAAAAGCGCCTTTCTTACCGCAATGTACATTGTCATCGTGCCTGTGATTGGTCTGTTCCGGGGCAAAAGATTCACTCCATTGATTCCCATAAGTGTCATGATGGCGGTGGCTGGTCTGTATCTGCTAAGCTGTGTTGGGGTTAGCAGAATCAGCGTGGGAGATATTTGTCTGCTGGGCTGTGCGCTGATGTTCGCGTTTCAGATTACAGCGATCGATGTTTTCGCAAAGGAAGTGGATGCCCTGCGTCTAAACTGCCTGCAGGCGGCGCTGGGAGGGATCGCATCGGCTGTCGTGATGTTTTTCGTGGAAGAGCCTGCCATACAGGGTATTTGGGACTGTGCCCTTCCCCTTTGCTACGCCGGATTTTTGAGCATGGGGCTTGCCTACACGCTGCAAATTCTGGGGCAAAAGCGGCTGGAAAGCGCTGCCGCTTCCCTGCTGATGAGTTTGGAATCTGCCTTTGCCGTGCTTTCCGGCTGGCTGATTCTCGGAGAGAGGCTTTCTGCTGAGGAAGCCATCGGCTGCTGCCTGATGTTTGCCGCTGTTATCATTTCTCAAATACCAATGAAACAGAAAACAAAGAAAATTCCCGGATAAAGCAGGGGTTACCCCTTGCATATCCGGGAAATTCTTATTTCTTGCAAAAATTAACGCTGAATTGCGTACTCGACTCCCACATTGGCGGGCATTTCCAGCAGCTCAGGGTGAGCAAGCAGCTCCTTGACCAATGCCACCGTGCCGGAATAGTAATAGCCGTCGGCAATGCGCTCGTCGAGGGTAATACCCAGAGGAATTACCTCGCAAAGGTCTTCATTGCCCTGCTTGTCATAGAGCTTTTTCATGTACTTTTTGCCAACCACCACAAAGCAGGAATTGGTGCCCCAGTTTGCCAAATGGTGATAGCCGCCCTCCAAACCGATGGAGCCAAGATTGGTCAGCAAAACGGAGGAATGGTAGGGATCCGTACCAATCAGGGATTGGGGAGCCCAGCCGTGTCTATCCAGAAACCTTACAAAATTGATGACAGCGGTGGTTACCCAATGGGGGAATTTCACCATAATGTCCATGGCATCCGAGGAAGTATCGCCTCCGTTCTTGCGAACGGTATGGACAATGCGCATCAAATCCTCATGGAAAGAATCGATGGTGCTGTCTTCCTGAAATTCAATAAAAGCAAGGCCCTCTTCGGACTTGTCATCAAACTGCTTTTTTACCACAAAAGAAAGGGTCAAATCGTTGCGCTGGAAAATTTTATTGTTGCAAATAAAGCGGTTCATTCTGGGGCGCAGGACGAAAGCCTTGGCAATGGCGGCGCTGATGACATGGAAATAGGTATACCGGCAGGATTTTTCCAAGCCCTCGTTTTTCTTTTCCAAATAAGCGTCCAGCGGGCGCAAATCGATATCTACATTGATGTAGGCTTCGTTATCCGTGCGGTTGGGCATAAGGGCGGGAGTAATCTGGTTCATAGCGGGAATGTCCCGCAGCCAGCGTCCGTCTCTTCGGTCTCCCCAGCGTTTTTTTCTCTTTTCCATAGGAAATCTCCTCTTCTCAAACTGGGGATGATTATACCAAATACTTAAGCAAAATGCAATTATTTCCTGCATTTTTCTACAGTTTTCATGGATCGCAAAAAATGAATTGTAAAAAGCGCAATGGCGTGGTATACTGAAAGAAAAAAAGGAGGCTTCGCTATGTGTACCGCTGTTTCTTTTCAGACAAAAGACCATTATTTTGGCAGAAATCTTGACCTTGAGTACCACTACAACGAGCAAGTAACCGTTACCCCCAGAAATTATCCCTTTGCTTTTCATTTGCAGGATACCGAAACCCGCCACTACGCCATGATCGGTATGGCTATGGTAGATCATGGCTATCCCCTCTACTACGAAGCTACGAATGAGCGGGGATTAAGTATGGCGGGGCTGCATTTCCCGAGAAGCGCTGTATACCGCGAGCCTGCCGAGGGGAAAATAAACCTTGCTCCTTATGAGCTGATTCCCTGGCTTCTTGGCAGATATGAAACCGTCGCCCAAGTGCGCCAAGCTCTTAAGGATATTGAAATTGTAAATATTCCCTACAGCGATGCTTTCCCCCTGTCGCCGCTGCATTGGATGATTTCTGACAAGACCGAGAGCATTACTTTGGAATCCGTTGCCGAGGGTATCAAGATATACGATAACCCTGTAGGTGTGCTTACCAACAACCCTCCCTTCCCCTACCACATGTACCGCATTGCGGACTTTATGGGGCTGAGCCACAAGGTTGCGGAGAACCGGTTTACCGACAAATTGGATATAAAGCCCTACAGCCTTGGCCTTGGCAGCTTTGGTCTGCCCGGAGATGTCAGCTCCTCTTCCCGCTTTGTAAGGGCTGCCTATATCAAGCTGAACTCCGTATGCGGGGATAGTGAGATAGAAAGCGTCACCCAGTTCTTCCACATCTTAAGCGGCGTAGCCCAGCGCAAAGGTATGGTGATTGCCCGGGAAGATTTGTTTGAATTTACCATGTATTCCTCCTGCTGCAATACCGCCAAAGGCATATACTACTACACCACCTACGGCAACAGCCAGATTACCGCCGTGGATATGCACAAGTGTGATTTGGAAAGCAACGAAGTGATTCCTTTCCCCTTGGTACTGGAGCAGCAGATTCGCCGGGAAAATTAAGATGCTGTTCTATTGTGAATATGCGCCCTCCCCTGTTGGAAAAATTACCATTGTTTCCGATGGTAACGCCATCATCGGCCTCGGGATAGAAGGACAGAAGCATTTTCTATACAAAATCCATAAGCCATTGGTAAAAAATGAGGATTTACCCCTCTTTTGCCTTTGCAAAAATTGGCTGGACGCATATTTTGCAGGCAAAAATCCCGGTTTGGAGGGCATTCCCTTAAAGCCGCAAGGGAGCTTTTTTCAGCAAAAGGTATGGCAGTCTCTGCTTGCCATACCTTATGGAAAAACGGTTACATACGGCGATATTGCCAAGGCCATTGGCTGCCAAAGCGCACAGGCGGTGGGCGGTGCTGTGGGGAAAAACCCCATTTCCATCCTCATTCCCTGCCATCGTGTCGTGGGAAAAGACGGAAGCCTTACCGGATACGCCGCAGGGATTGACAAAAAGCGTATCTTGCTGGAGCTGGAAAGCATTATTTAAGCGCATCCGGGACATCCCGGATGCGCTTTACCATTATTAAAGCATTTCGATAAGAGCGTTGGCATATTCCTCGCAGGTAGCGCCGGTTTCGTTGCCGGTAATCACGGCGGGGCAGTTCGCCATAGCCTCTTCCAGCTTGGCGGCTGCCTCCGGGCGGCAAATATGGCGCAGAAGCATGGCGGCGGCCTTGATGATGCTGGCGGGATTGGCGTAATGGCCCATGCCCCGCTCAATCATTCTGGGAGCGCTGCCGTGGATGGCCTCAAACATGGCATACTTGTCACCAATGTTGGCAGAGCCGGCAGTACCTACGCCGCCCTGAATCTGGGCGGCTTCGTCGGTAATAATATCGCCGTACAGGTTGGGCAGCACGATCACCTGGAACTGCTGGCGCAGAGGGTCTTTCAGCAGATTTGCGGTCATGATGTCAATGTAGTAGTCCTCCACGGTAATGCCGGGGTACTCCTGGGCAATCTCGTGGGCGATGGCAGTAAACTTGCCATCGGTCTTTTTCATAATGTTTGCCTTTGTGACCACGGAAACATGGGTCTTGCCGTTGTTCTTGGCGTACTCAAAGGCGGCACGAATGATCCGGCGGGTGCCGGCATCGGTGGTTACCTTAAAGTCCACAGCCATACCCGGCAGCTCTACACCGCGGCTGCCCAGAACATACTCACCCTCGGTATTTTCCCGGTAGAACATCCAGTCGATGTTCTTTTCGGGGATGCAAACCGGGCGGCAGTTGGCATACAAATCCAGCTCCCGGCGCATCGCCACATTGGCGCTCTCCATGGTGCCGCCATGAGGGGTGGTAGTGGGGCCTTTCAGCAGCACATCGCAGGACTTAATCTCAGCCAGCACATCATCGGGGATAGCCTTGCCGCAAGCCATACGGTTTTCAATGGTCAAGCCCTGAATCTGCTTGATGACAATAGAACCGGCTGCTATTTCATCAGCAAGAAGCTTTTCCAGCACACGGGCTGCATGGGTGGTGATAATGGGGCCGATGCCGTCGCCGTCAATGACGCCGATGGTAACGGTCTTCTTGGTGGTAAAATCGGTCTTGGTGGTGTCCATATTGGCAACTCTTTCAAGCTGCTCTTCCACCAGTTTTCTAAATGCCTCGCAGGCTTCGTTTACATTCATCATTACAGTCCACCCTCCTTGGTGTAGTTCAGCAGGCCGCCGGCAGTTACGATGGCCTTCTGGCGGTCGGTCATAACACAGCTCAGCTTGTAGCGCTTGCCGCTGTCGTCGGTCATAGTGATTACGCCCTCTTCCATACCCTTGGTAATGTCGCTGAAGGTCAGCTTTGCGTCTTCTCGCAGGCTGTCATAATCCTCAGGGTTTACAAAAGTCATGGGCAGAATACCCGCGTTAATCAGGTTGGCAACATGGATTCTGGCAAAGCTCTTGGCAATCACGCAGCGGATGCCCAGATACATGGGAACCAGCGCGGCGTGCTCCCGGGAGGAGCCCTGACCGTAGTTGCTGCCGCCGATAATCACGCCGTCCCCTGCTGCCTTGGCACGCTCAGGGAAGGTGGGGTCACATACTTGGAAGCAGAACTGAGACAGGAAGGGAATGTTGGAGCGGTAGGGCAGAATCTTTGCGCCTGCGGGCATGATATGGTCGGTAGTGATATTGTCCCCCACCTTCAGCACAAGGCTGGCTTCCAAAGTATCCGCAAAGGCCTTGCTCTTGGGGAACTCCTTAATGTTGGGGCCGCGAAGAACCTCAACATCGTTGTCCGCAGGGGCGGGAGCCAGCACGGCGGAGTCGTCAATTTTGAACTTATCCGGCATGGAGATAGGCTCCATAGGCTCAAAAGTAGTGGGGTCGGTGATGTAGCCGGTGAGTGCCGCGGCAACAGCAGTTTCAGGAGATACCAGATAGACCTGACCGTCCTTGGTGCCGCTGCGGCCCAGGAAGTTACGGTTGAAGGTACGCAGGCTCACGCCGCCGGAGTTGGGAGAAAAGCCCATACCGATGCAGGGGCCGCAGGCACATTCCAGAAGTCTTGCGCCGCTGGCGAGAATGTCGGTAAGTGCGCCGCACTCGCTGAGCATACGAAGCACCTGCTTGGAACCGGGAGAGATGGAAAGACTGACATTGGGGGAAATGGTCTTACCCTTGAGCATGGAAGCCACCTTAAGCATATCCATCAGGGAAGAGTTGGTGCAGGAGCCGATGCAAACCTGGTCTACCTTAGTACCCTTAAGGCTTTCCACGGATACCACATTGTCGGGGCTGTGGGGGCAGGCAATCATGGGCTTCAGACTGGACAGGTCAATGGTGATAATGCGGTCATACTGGGCATCCTCGTCGCTGGACAAGGGAATATAGTCCTGCTCTCTGCCCTGAGCAGCTAAGAAAGCACAAGTGGTTTCATCGGAGGGGAAAATGGAGGTAGTAGCACCCAGCTCCGTGCCCATATTGGTGATGGTAGCACGCTCCGGCACGGAAAGGGTCTTTACACCCTCGCCGCCCCATTCGATAATAGCGCCTACGCCGCCCTTAACGGAGAGAATCCGCAGCAGCTCCAGGCTGACATCCTTGGCGGTAACATAGGGCCTCAGCTTGCCGGTAAGCTCCACCTTGAACATCTTCGGCATGGTAATGTAGTAAGCACCGCCGCCCATAGCGACGGCTACATCCAAGCCGCCTGCGCCGAAGGCCAGCATACCGATGCCGCCGCCGGTAGGAGTATGGCTGTCAGAGCCGATGAGGGTCTTACCGGGCTTGCCGAACCGTTCCAAATGCACCTGATGGCAGATGCCGTTACCGGGACGGGAGAAATAAACGCCGTGCTTGGAGGCAACGGTCTGCAAGTAGCGGTGGTCATCCGCATTTTCAAAGCCGGACTGGAGGGTGTTGTGGTCAACATAGGCAACGGACAGCTCGGTTTTTACTCTGGGAATCCCCATGGTTTCAAATTCCAGATAGGCCATGGTGCCGGTAGCATCCTGCGTCAGGGTCTGGTCAATCCGCAGAGCGACCTCACTGCCGGGTGTCATATCCCCGGAAACCAAATGGGATGCAATAATCTTCTGTGCAATGGTCATAGACATGGTTTACTTCCTCCCCAGCATATAATTCTTTGCATTTTCAATATGCTTTGCAAGCAAGGTTCTGGCAAGCTCGGCATCCCCGGAGCAAATGGCATCACAAACGGCATGATGCTCGCTTAGTGACTGCTTGGCCCGCTCTCTATCCTGCATAGCCTGACGGCGGTAGCGGCGCGTCTTGCGGTGGAGAGGCACCAAGGTATCGGTAATGACGGTACGCTTGCTCATAAAGCAGATGGTGTCATGGAACGCATCGTCCACCTGACGCAGATGGTCTACATCCCACTTGGCAAAGTAGAAGTCCTGCAAGTCCATAAAGTGCTGCAGCTCCTTGCGGTCTTCCTCGGTAGCATTCAACGTGGCGTAGTAACCTGCCAAAGCCTCGATATGCTCCCGGATATTCATAATATCCAGCAAATCCTCCTCGGTAATGCCCAGAACCACAGAGCCCTTGCCGGTATCGCTGATCAGGCGCTCCTGCTCCAAACGGCGCAGCGCTTCCCGAATAGGCGTGCGGCTGACCCCAAGCTGCTCTACCAGCTTCAGCTCCGTTAAAACCTCTCCCCGGGGATATACGCCGAGAATGATGTCGTTTTCCAGCTTCTCAAATACCTGATCGGCAAGAGATGTTGTACGAAACTTTTCCATGCAGTATTCCCCCTTAATCTCTATGGAACCGGCCGGGAGCCAGCTCCTCAATTTTGGTTTCCAGCTCCTTGTTGGAGAGCACAGTCTGGCGGCCATCTTCATACTCCTTGTCGATCCACTCTTTCAGAGCGATGACCAAAGGATCCTTCTTGTCCAGCTTCTTTTCTTCCGGCAGATTGTAAGTGCCGTTGATCCAGTAGGCAATGCCGGCCAAGCCGGAGGCCTTGCCGATCTGTACGGTAGCAGGACGGTTGAGAAGCTTTTTGGTATCGAAAATGGTATAGATTTCTTCGTCCTTCATCAATCCGTCGGCGTGGATACCGGCCCGGGTAACATTGAAGTTACGCCCCACAAAAGGAGTCATATCGGGAACCTGATAGCCAATATCATGGCGGAAGAAATCGGCGATTTCGGTAATCACCGTGGTGTCCATACCATCCAGAGAGCCACGCAGGGAGGCGTACTCAAAGACCATGGCCTCCAGCGGAATGTTGCCGGTACGCTCACCGATGCCAAGCAAAGAGCAGTTAACGGCGGAAGCACCATAGAGCCATGCGGTAGAAGCGTTGGCCACAGCCTTATAAAAATCGTTATGACCGTGCCACTCCAGCATTTCGCTGGGAACATCGGAATAATGCTGCAAGCCGTAGATAATACCGGCTACGCTTCGGGGCATGGCGGCTTCCGTATAGGGAACGCCGTAGCCCATGGTGTCACAAGCACGGATTTTTACGGGAATCCCGGCCTCCCGGGAAAGCTTCTGCAGTTCATTAACAAAGGGAACAACGAAACCGTAGAAATCAGCCCGGGTAATGTCCTCCAAATGGCAGCGTGGAATGATACCGGCATCGAAGGCATCTTTTACAGTACCCAGATAGTAATCCAGCACCTGAGAACGGGTCATCTTCATCTTTTTGAAGATGTGATAGTCGGAACAACTAACCAGAATACCGGTTTCCCGAATGCCCAAATCCTTTACCAGCTTGAAATCCTCCTTGCTGGCACGAATCCAAGTGGTGATTTCGGGGAATTTCAGGCCCAGCTCCATACACTTCTCCACAGCCTGACGGTCCTTATGGCTATAGATAAAGAACTCCGTCTGGCGAATAATTCCGTAAGGGCCGCCCAGCTTGCTTAAAAGCTGATAGATTTTTACAATCTGGTCTACGGTATAAGGCTCAACAGACTGCTGTCCATCCCGCAGAGAGGTGTCGGTAATCCAGATATCCTCAGGCATATTCATAGGCACGCGGCGATGGTTAAAAGCAACCTTCGGCACAGCGCCTTGGGTGTAAAAGTCACGCTGCAGGTTAGGCTCCGCCACATCCTGCAAAGAATACTTGTAGGACTTATGCTCCAATAGGTTTGTCTTGTTGGAAATTTCCAGCATAGCTTTTACCTCATTTCCTGTTTTTTGGATTTTATGTATACAATTATACGCAAAAGCAGTATTTTGTCAATAAGAAATCCCCTCCGAATCCTCGGAGGGGTATGAATATTTGCTAATTTATTCCAGCGCGGTTTGGATATATTGCCGAACTTCCTCTTTGGGAATCCCCAGCACCAAGCTAAACTCGCCCGCAATCAGCTTTTGCGCGTCCCGCAAAAAGTTTTCATCACACAGATGAAGCTTTTTGCCTGAGGCAAGCTGGCTGCTCCTGTGGCGCAGCAAAGCGCCTACGGTGCAAAGCAGAGCTTTACGATCCAGCACGGACATAAGATCCCGATAGTGCTGCTTACGGCGGTTCTCGTCGGCGATCCAAGGGGTATCCTCCCCTCTTACAGATTGTAAGAGTTCTTCCAGCTCTTGTCTTGTCATAACAGGGTGCAGCTTGGAGGCAGCGGCAGGACTGTCCTTCGGAATATAAAAATTGGAACCGCTTTGCTCCACCGGGGAAAGGCAATAGTATTCCACCATCTTTTTATCTACCTTACGCTGCTCAATCCCTACCAAATTGCACACACCATGTACGCCATACAATAGGTGCTGTCCGGGCTGAAATCCCATGCTGCATCCTCCCCCACTTTATGATAGGACCATTGTATCACAAAGCATTCAAAAATGCACATGGGAATTTTGCCAAATTTTTATAGGCAAAATACCTCAATTTGCCTATAAAAACTGCCATCCGATAAACTTTATCGGATGGCAGCGAAATTACAGGACTTTCTCTACCTTGATCGTATTGGTGTTGCCGGACTGGCCGTTGATGGGGCCGCCGGTAAGCACAACATTGTCGCCCTGTTGCAGGCCAAGGTGCTTCTTGGCGCAGGACATGGCATGGTAGAACATAACATCCATAGAGGTAAACTGCTCGGTAAGAACAGGGGTAACGCCCCAGCTCAAAGCCAGCTTTCTCCAAATCTTCTCATCGGTGGTCATACCGATAATATCCACAGGGCAGCGGAAGCGGCTGACCAGCATAGCGGTGCGGCCGGATACGGAGCAAACCACGATTCCCTTGGCCTCTACATCGATGGCCATAGCGCAGGTTGCGTGGGAAATCGCGTCCAGATTGTTACCAATCTGATATTCGGTGGTCAGGAAGCGCTTTCTGTAGCTGGTATGCATTTCGGTATATTCGGCAATCTTCGCCATGTTGCGAACGGCCTCTACAGGGTACTTACCGGCAGCAGACTCGCCGGAAAGCATGATCGCAGAAGTACCGTCATAGACAGCGTTCGCAACGTCAGAAATCTCAGCACGGGTAGGACGGGGGTTGGTAATCATGCTCTCCAGCATTTCGGTAGCGGTAATCACGCGCTTGCCGTTCAGGCGGCATTTACGGATGAGCTGCTTCTGGACGGCGGGAACCTCAACAAAAGGAATCTCCACGCCCAGGTCGCCACGGGCAATCATAATGCCGTCGCAGACTTCGCAGATTTCTTCCACACAGTCAACGCCGGAACGGTTCTCAATCTTAGCGATGATCTCAATGCGGTCAGCGCCGTTTTCATCCAAAAACTGCTTCAGCTCCAGAGCATCGGCCTTGGTAGATACAAAGGAAGCCGCCACAAAGTCCACATCGTTCTTGATGCCGAAGAGAATATCAGCCTTATCCTGCTCGGAGAGGTAGGGGCCGCTCATAACCTTATTGGGGAAGCTCATGCTCTTGCGGTTGCTCAGCACGCCGCCAACAATCGTGGTACAAACCACCTCGGTATCCTTCAGCTCGGTAACTTCAAAGCTGACAAGGCCGTTGTTTACCAAAATCTGGTCGCCAACAGACAGGTTCTTTACCAGATCCTTATAGCTGACGCTGACTCTGGTTTCATCGCCAACAATATCTTCTGTGGTAAAGGTAAAAGCAGCGCCGTCGGCAATCTCTACCTTGCCCTTTTCAAAAGTACCAATGCGATACTCAGGGCCCTTGGTATCCAGCATAATCGCAATGGGCAGGTTCAGCTTTTGGCGCACCTTCTTAATCAGGTCAATCTTCTTCTGATGTTCCTCATGGCTGCCATGGGAAAAATTCAGACGGGCAACATTCATGCCGGCCAGAGCCATTTGGGTAAGGGTCGCTTCGTTCTCGCTGGCAGGGCCAATGGTGCAAATGATTTTCGTTTTTCTCATATCTATACCTCTTTTCGTAGAATGGGCAAAATGCCCAGAGCATTCTTTGACGAATGGATTTTAACATAAAAGAGGTATTGCGTCAATGAGAATTTCCGAATTATATTTGAATACGAATACCGTAATCCTCCAGCCACAGATTTAACTGCAGCATATAGGCAATGGTTTGCGGCCTGCGCATAAGCTGACCGTACCACGGCCAAGGATGCTCCATAAATAGAAGCTGCTGTAAACTCTCCCGATTTACAATGGCAAAGATAGGGGCATCCTTACGATTCAGAAGTGTTTGCAGACGGTTTTCCATCAACTGCAAATACTCAGGGTCATAGGTCTTGGGATAAGGGCTTTTCTTTCTGTACAGTACCTCATCGGGGAGCAATCCCTCCACAGCTTTGCGAAGCAGCCCCTTTTCCCTGCCCTGCCAGTCCTTAAATTCCCAAGGCACACCGTAGAGGTACTCCGCAATTCTGTAATCGCAGAAAGGCACACGAACCTCCAGCCCGGAATACATACTCATGCGGTCTTTTCTATCCAGCAATGTCTGCATAAACCAGCGGTAGTTAAGGTTTACCATTTCTTTCATCCGGCGCTCTTGGGCTGTTGTGCCCGGAAGCACATCGGTCTCCAGCAGGGTCTGGCGATAACAGTCCTGAACAAAGGCATCGGCATCCACTTTTGCCGCAAGGTCATTGGACAAAAAGCGCGCTCTCTGCGCCGTATTCTGTGCCCACGGAAAGCCGTCCACCGCCCGTACTTCCGGGTCCCGAAACCATGGATACCCACCAAAAATCTCGTCGGCACACTCCCCGGAGAGGGCTACCGTTACCTCTTTGCGGATATCCTTGCAGAATTGAAGTAAAGAAAAGTCCACATCCGCCATGCCGGGCAAATCCCGGGCCAGGGTGGCTTCTTCCAGCGCATCGCTTAGCTGTTGGGGGGACAGCACGGTATAATGCTGGCAAGAGCCGATATAAGATACCATAATCTGAATGTAGTCAGCATCTCTGCTGGGCTGAAATTTATTGGGGGTAAAGTATTCTTTGGCGTGGGTGTAGTCTACAGAGAAGGTATCCAGCACCCGCCCCTGTTTTGCGTATTCCTCTGCCGCTACCGCGGAAATAATGCTGGAATCCAGCCCGCCGGAAAGGAAGGTTCCCGCCGGAACATCAGAAACAAGCTGCCGCTTAATGGAGTCGCGCACCAAGAATCTCACTTTTTCTACTGTTTCGTCGAAGTTATCCCTATGCTCCCGGTCTAAAAGCCGCCAATAGCGGCGGATGTGAATGGCATCGGTAACGGTAGCGCAGCAGCCGGGTTCTATTTCATAAATTCCCTGCAAAACACCGCTTCCCGGCGTTCTTCCGGGCCCAAGCAAAAGCAGCTCGCAAGCGCCTTGGGCGTCCAAAATCGGTGCAAATCCCGGGTAGGCAAGTATGGTTTTGATTTCGGAGGCAAAAATCAGGCCGCTGCCGATTCTTGCGTAAAAAAGAGGCTTTACTCCCATGCGATCCCGCGCAAGAAAAAGCTTATCCTCCTCAGGTTCCAGCACGGCGAAGGCAAAAATGCCATTGAATTTATCCAGACATTTTTCGCCAAACTCAGCATAGCAATGAAGCACCACTTCCGTATCGGAATGTCCGGCAAATTTATGGCCCAGCGATACCAGCTCCCTGCGAAGCTCCTCGGTGTTATACAACTCCCCGTTGTAGGAAATGCAGTATTCCTTTTCTCCGAATTTGAGCACCATGGGCTGATGGCCGCCTTCCGGGTCGATTACCGTGAGCCTGCGATGAAGCAGAACGCCATTCCTGCGCTTCAAAACGCCTTCTTCATCCGGCCCTCTGCGGGCCATGGTACTGAGCATTTTCATTTGTGCCTGATCGCTAAGCTCCATGCGAAATACGCCGGCAATGGCACACATTGTGATCACCTTCCTTACGCCCCATTTTATGTTGGGATATCCCATCTGTGCATAGTTTTGTCGGAGAAGTGAAATAATGCTAAAGAGGTGATAAACATGAACTGCAACCAAAAGCTGCTCAGTTCCATTGTGGAAACGGCCCAGATGGGACAGATTGGCATTCGTGCCGCATTAAGAGCAGATATGAAGCACACATTGCGGCTGAGCTTACAGTCCCAGCTTCGGGAATATGATGAAATAGAGCGGGACGCCAACCGCATTGCCGCCGCTCGTTGCTGGGATGTGCGGGATATTGACCCGGCTGCAAAAATGATGGCCAAAGCTGCGGCAAAAGGCAAGCTGACCTTTGGGGATGTGAACTCCAAAATCGCCGCCATGATGATTCAGGGCAACACCCGGGGTATGATTCTTACCTATAAAAATATGAACCGATGTCAAAGTCAGGACAGTCAGGTATTCGCTCTGGCGCAAAAAATGATTGACAGCGAGAAAAACAATGTGCTGCAAATGCAGCCGTTCCTGTAACAAGCTGAAGTTATCCGCATAGAATAAGAAAGCCACAGGCAGAGGGAAGCAAATCCCTCTGCCCTACTTTATAAAAGGAGGAATGCGTTTTGTCCGCTACCGGGTACTTACGCCTGCGGGCTTTTACCAGCAGGGCAGAGATTCCGCTGAAGGATGTCGCCATTACCATAACCGATTCCCAAGGAAAAACCATAGCCTACCGAACCACCGACCGAAGCGGTCTTACGGATGTACTGCCCATTGAAACGCCGGAGCTAAGCGCCGGCACAAGCCCAAACACAGGGGTGCTTCCCTTTGGGCGGGTGAACATCTATGCCCATTTGGATGGCTATGAACAAATTGACGCGGAGGATGTGCAGATTTTCCCGAATACGGTAACCGATCAGGAGCTTGCTATGATTCCCTTGTCGGAGCTTCCGGGAAAATGGAATCAGGCGGAAATCTTCCAAACTCCTGCCCAAAATCTTTAGGAGGTATGCTATGCCACCAGTATCTCCCTATGTTCCCCAGAATATAACCGTCCATTTAGGCCCGCCGGATTCCGCCGCCGCCAATGTGACCGTTCCATTTGTAAACTATGTAAAAAATGTCGCCTCCAGCGAAATATATCCAACCTGGGAAGAGAGCGCTTTGCGGGCGAATATATTGGCCATTGTGTCCTTTGCCTTAAACCGGGTATATACCGAGTTTTACCGCAGCCGGGGATATGACTTTGAAATTACCAGCTCAACCGCCTTTGATCAGGCCTTTGTAAACGGCCGAAGCTATTTTGAAAATGTCAGCCGTTTGGTAGACACTCTGTTTGATGATTATTTGCGGCGGCCCGGCTTTGTAGAGCCGCTTGCCGCCAAATTCTGCAACGGCACTACCGTAACCTGTGAGGGCCTGAGCCAATGGGGCAGTCAGAACCTTGCCCAGCAGGGATATAACTCCGACCAAATTTTAAGAAGCTATTACGGCAATGTGGAAATCGTGGAAAACGCTCCCATTCGGGGCATTACCTCCTCTTACCCCGGAACGCCCCTGAGAGTGGGCAGTTCCGGGCCAAATGTGGTGGTATTGCAGGCCTCACTAAACCGCATCGCGCAAAGCTACCCGGCCATCCCCAAAATTGCCAATGTGGACGGCATATTCGGCTCACGCACGGAAGCCTCCGTAAAGGCTTTCCAGCAGATTTTCGGGCTAACCCCTGACGGCATTGTGGGCAGCGCCACATGGTATGCCATCGTTCGCCTTTATACAGCAGTCACCCAACTCTCCGAGCTGCGAAGTCAGGGCCAGCAGTTTTATAATATCAACTGGGCGCCTCCTTCCAATCTGCAAGTGGGCAGTACCGGGGAAAAAGTAAGGCTGTTGCAGCAAATGCTGTCCGTGCTTTCCGAGTTCATTCCCGGTATTCCTCCGGTAGCCGTAGACGGCATCTATGGAAGTGAGACCCGGGCTGCGGTGCTGGCAGCCCAGAGGCGGTTTGGGCTGCCGGAAACCGGTACTGTCGGAAGTGCCACATGGGACGAAATCTATGATCAATTTTCCGGCATTGAAAACGCTGCTCTGCGCTCCAAGGAGCTGTTCCCCGATATGCCGGCAGTACCGGCTATGGCATCGGCGCAGCGCACCCAACGGCAGCCCGCGCGTCGGGCAATGGCGGCCGGTACCCAGCAAGTCCGGCCCGCGAATATAAACACCGCAACTTTCACCCAGTTTCCCGGCTTTGATTTGCATATCGGTATTTCTGATCCCGTATCTCAGGAGGTGGTAAGATGAGGCCGGAGGAAAGCTTTGTCGGCGCAAATGTCAGGAGCCTGCAAACTATGCTGCGGGTAATCTCCGAATACGACAGACGAATACCTATCGTAATCCCCGACGGAATATACACGCAGGATACCCTGACAGCGGTTTCCGCATTCCAGCGCACTCATAGTCTGCCGGTAACCGGCGTTGTAGATCAGGCTACTTGGGAAGCAATCGTAGCCAGCTATGACATTGCCCTGATTCAGCAAGGTAAGCCGGTGCCCATCCAAATCCTGCTGGAGCCGGGGCAGATTCTTCGTCTGGGAGAGTACAACGCCTATCTATACTTACTGCAAGCCATGCTGGCATTTCTGGCAACGCAGGAAAAGACCATCCCCGGCCCGGATATCAGCGGAACATTGGATGCCGCAACCTCCAGAGCGCTGGCGGCTTTTCAGGTTCTCGCGGGGCTGCCTCCCACCGGGGAGCTGGATCGTCTCACATGGAAGTATCTGGTTCAGCAATATACCCTTGGGGCCAATCGGGAGAACCGCAGAACACCGCCGAAAGAGTATTTTTTGTAATTTTTTATAGGGATTACGCTTTTTCTGCTTGATAAACTTTTTTAACTGGCGTATAATATTCGGAAGAGCATCCAAAGATACCCTGGAGGAATACAATGATCATCAAAGATTGGAAAAAAGATGTATTCACGATACCGAATATTCTCAGCCTTGTTCGGCTTTTGCTGATTCCGGTATATGTGATTATCTATCTGAATGCCACCAAGGAAGCCGACTATTATCTGGCAGCCGGTATTCTGGCCGTGTCCTGCCTGACGGATATGATTGATGGCAAGATCGCCCGACATTTTAATATGAAATCTACCATTGGTATGCTTCTCGACCCTGTGGCAGATAAGGCTACCCAATTTACCCTGATCGTATGTCTGGCTGTCAGCTATCCCATTTTGTGGAATTTGGTAGTCCTGTTTGTCATCAAGGAAGGGTTTCAGCTTCTTGTGGGCGCTATTACCTATTTCAAAGACGGCAAAATGCTCCACGGTGCGCTCCTCCCCGGCAAGATTTGTACCACCATTCTGTTCCTCAGCCTGATTATCTTGGTGATGATCCCCTCCCCTTCCAAAAATCTTGTTACCGTATTTACCGCCGTAGATGCTGCGTTTCTGGTTTTTGCGTTTGTCGCCTATATCCTTGCCTACTTTGGCAAGAATAAAAAAGTATATGATATTGAGCAATAACAAGAGCTCTGGTAAAAAGTCCTTCAGGAGCGCAGCCGGTGGCAAATGGTTCCGGCTGCAAAAATGGTATATAAAACGGCTGCAGCCTCTACCGGTTGCAGCCGTTTTCAGATTGTAGAAAAAGGTGGTCGTAGGGGCCGATGCCCACATCGGCCCTTTGTAAAATATTACGAATTCGCCCAAATATAACAATAAAATGGGAGCTTTTACTGCGGGGCGATGTGCTCAATCGCCCCCTACAATCCCGAATTGCCGGGTTTATCGATACGCTGAAAGCGGTTGCAGCCAGTAAAGGTTGCGGCCGTTTTGCGTTCCCTGTAAAAAAGTTCCTGAGATTTGCTCCCGCAATACAAAGATGGCTGGAAAAAGCCGTAATTTTGTGCTATGATTGATTTGTATATAGTGCCTATGGAAATTTTCTGGGGTTTTAAGAGAAAAGCAAGGAATATTCCCCTGTCAACGATAGGAAAGCGTGAGGTGATCCACGGTGCGAATATCGAATCTGAAAAAATACAGTACATTCTTCTGTGCTGCCCTCGCCGTAGTCGCTGCGGCTGCGCTTCGGCAGATCGGATTTCGTGTAAATGAGCGGCTTGAGCTGCTTTGCATCATCCTTCGTCCCTCTATTTATATCGGGCTTTTTGCGGCGTGGGGCATTTCCGTCAGCAACCGGATCATCCAGCCACAGGTACGCCGTTATCTCATCGCCATTTCTGTGCTCATGGTGTTCTGGATTGCCGTCCGGGGAATCAAGTATTCCCTGGATACCTGCCCATGGCTGATGCGCTATCTCTGGTATTTGTACTATCTGCCCATGCTGTTCATTCCGCTTCTGGCGGTATTCATTGCTCTGCTGCTGGGCAAGCCGGAGAATTACCGCCTGCCGAAGTGGACGGCCCTTCTTTACATCCCCACCGCCGTGCTGCTGCTTCTGGTGCTGACCAATGACCTGCATCAGCTCGTTTTCCGGTTCCCGGAGGATGCGGTTGTATGGATGAATGACTATCGGTACGGCGTTGTATATTTTCTGACGGTGGGATGGATGATCTTTTGCGCTTTGACAGCGCTTGTTACCATGCTGGTCAAATGCCGTGTTCCCCATAGCCGCAGGTTCTTTGCGCTGCCGTTCATTCCCGGCATGCTGGCCATCCTCTACGGCTTCCTGTATATTGCCGGTGTGCCATGGCTGAGAGTGATTGCAGGGGATATGACTGTTGTATTCTGTCTGCTGATTACTGCCGTGCTGGAAAGCTGTATCCAATGCGGGCTTATCCCGAACAATACCGGCTATGACGAGCTGTTTTCCGTCACCCGGCTTGGAACACAGATTACAGACCGGGAAAACGCCGTATGTCTTGCCAGCGCCAACGCCCCGGAGTTGACCGGGCAGCAGAGGATGTGCGCGCGGACGAACCCTGTAGAGGCAGATAATAACACCATTGTGAAAAGCAAGCCCATTCGTTTCGGCCATGTTCTGTGGCAGGAGGACATTTCCGAGCTTTCCGAAGCGATCGCGCAGATTGAAGAAAACTGCCATAACCTTGCCCAGCGCAGCCGCATCCGTCGGGAAAATCTGGAAACACGGAAGAAAATCCTTGCCTTGCAGGAAAAGAACCGGGCGACTGACCTGCTGCACAGGAAAACGGCGGGGCAAATTGAGCTGATTGGCCGGATGCTGGCACGCTATGATACGCAGCCGGATGAAAAAGAACGCCGCAGGCTCCTTGCGGGTGCGGCGGTTGTGGGCGCCTACATAAAACGGTACGGCAATCTGCTGCTTGTCAGCGAACGCACGAAAACAGCGGATATCCGGGATTTGGCAAGATGCTTTGAGGATTCTTTTATCAATCTGGAATTGCTTGGCGTAAATTGTTTCCATGCATTGCCGCCGGATATTGCGTTGGATACAAAGGATATGCAACAAGTGTACAGCGGCTTTGAAGCCGTGGTGGAAGCCTGCCTGTATGACCTTCACCATGTATGGATCAATGCCCGGGAAAGCAAAGGCTGGATTCTTTTGAACATGGAGTTTGTTTGCGATACAGACCTTTCGCCTTTTGCTCCGGCAGAAAGCGTATTCTCCTGTGAGGATGGAGCATACCGCTTCACCTTCAAGCTGCACAAAGGTGGTGAGTAAGTTTGAAAGCGGGAAAGTTTGGGGGACGAATCCGTAAGAAACGCCGCCTGCGCGCCGCGGTAAAGGAAGCGATGGACACGCTTCCCTCTGCCGTATGCTATTTTACTTCCAAAGGGACAGTCAAGCTATGTAATACAGCCATGTACAGCCTTTTTGAAAGAATCGCCCAGAGCGATCTGCAAAGCCTTTCCGAGCTGAACGAAGCGCTGGAGGGCTGTGATCATGCCACCGGCATTATCCGGGACGGAAATGTGTTTCTTTTCCCGGACGGACGAGCCTGGCAGTATTCTTCGGGTGAGGTCAAAACCGCTGACGGTGAAATTTACACCGAGGCGGTATTCAGCGATGTGACCGAACTGTATGAAAAGCGTCAGCAGCTTCAAAAGCAGTCCAGAGAGCTGAAAAAGATGTACCGGGAGCTGAAAACCCTGTCGGAAAATGTCTTGGAAATGACCAGAGAACAGGAAATCCTGAATCTGAAATCCCGGCTGCACGATCAGATGAACATGGGCGTTGCCGCCATACGGCAGATTTTGCTGCAGAACACTACCTCCGAGGAAAACGCTGCCGCGGTCATGCGGCTGCGCCGTGCCATTGCGGTTTTGCGGGAGGAAAACGCCTATCCTCAGGACGATGTGGCGGAGTATATCCGGGACGCGGCTGTATCGGGCGTTCAGGTGAAAATCGCGGGCACGCTGCCGGAGGATGAAAAGCTCCTGCATCTGCTTTTGCCGGTCATGCGGGAAGCCTGTGTCAATGCTGCCCGCCATGCGGATGCCGGGGTGCTCTATATCACGGCGGAGCAGACAGAAAACGCCGTCACTCTGCGTATCACCAATGACGGCAAGCAGCCGAAGAAGGAGATTACGCCCCGGGGCGGCCTTGTTGACCTCGGCAAGGTAATTGCCGAGGCAGGCGGCAGGATCACCATACAGTCACAGCCCGCGTTCATTCTGACGGTAACTCTGCCCACCGGCGGATGCGAAAAGGAACGGGAGGTATCGGTATGACCAGAGTGCTTGTAATCGACGACCAGCGAATTGCCAGAGAATATATGGAGAATGTTGTGCGCGGCGGTGAAGAATACGAGCTTGTGGGCAGCCTGTCCAAGGCCGATCTTGCTGCCACAGTCTGCCGCAGAAGCGCGGTGGATTTGGTGCTGATGGATGTATGTACCCACGGAACCAAGGATGGCATCGACGCCGCCGCCGAGCTGCGGGAACTGTTTCCGAATCTCAAAATCATAATCGTTACCTCCATGCCGGAGGAGAGCTTTATCAAGCGGGCAAAAGAGGTTGGAGCGGACAGCTTCTGGCACAAGGAAGCAAGCCCTGAGGAGCTGATCACCGTGATGGACGCCACCATGGAGGGCAAGCAGATGTGGCCCGGTGACACGCCTGAGGTAAAGCTGGGGGTTACTACCAGCGCGGATTTTTCGGAAACGGAAATCAAGGTTTTGCGTCTGGTCTGTGAGGGGCTGGAATACAGCGAAATTGCGAAAGAACTGGGCTACACCAAGGATAATGTGAAGTATCACATCCGCAATATTCTTCAAAAAACAGGCTATGCCAACAAGACGCAGCTTGCCATTGCCGTAACCGGCAAGCGCTTTATCATTCCCAAGCTCTTTGATGAGCAGGACGGTTCCCAGCGCGACCCTATTGTTTTATAGGCTGTAGAAAGCCCCATTTATAGCAAAATGCGGATATTCCCGGAATGGCTTTGACCATTCCGGGATTTTTTACATGGAAAACCCTTTGTAGGGGCGGGTCAATTGCTCGTTCGCATAAACGCACCCGAAAAAAACTGAAACCGGCAGGTTTCAATAAAACTTTTTCGTCAGAAAAAATACCACTGCACAAGCAATATCACTCAAAACTCAGGAGTTTTCAGTTTTATTGCTTCGCAGTTTTATTGCTTTGCAGTTTTATTGCTGCGCAGTCCGCGGGGCGGCTGGTTTTCGTTGGAAACGGCGGGAGCGAGCCCCCGCCCTACGGCAACGAACCGGGAAATCCTGTAGGGGCGGGGTCTCCCCGCCCGTTTGCTGCGGTGGTAGGTTTTAGGCTTCGGTCAGGTCAAGACCTGACCCTACAGGGGTGCGTCTATGCACCAGCCTTTTGTAGGGGCGGGGTCTTGACCCGCCCGCTATCATACGGCGATAAATTTTCGCTGGAAGCGGCGGGAGCGAGCTATGCGCCCTACAGGAAAATACGGTAATTTTTTGATTTTTGGAGCAAAAGTTTACCCTTATGGGTAGTGCAAAGAAAAAATCAATCCTTTATAATTAGATGTAACCACAGGTTTGCTGCGCTGTTTTATAATTCGCGGCCGCAAATCGGATATAGGCGAATAGATTGGAGGTGAAAAAATGCGCAGAGTCGTAATTGATATGCAGAACACCCTGTTTGCAGATGCGGTGGCCGGGGCATTGCGGCGGTTTGATTCCGATTTTGAACCGGTTATGAGTGAAAGCCCGGACAAAACCCTGTCGCTGTGCGATGCGGTGCTGGCAAATGTGCTGATTATGGAAGTCACCGCGTACACGCCCTGGAAGTTTGAAGAGCGGATGAAGATTCGTGACGAGCTGAGGAAAGCCCATCCAAGCTGCAAAATTGTTTTGGTGGTGGACGAAAACACCGAGAAGAAGCTGGCGGACAAGGTTCGTCAGGCGAAAAAGGACGCTCTTATCGACAATTTTATCTATGGCTCCGTTTCCGCTACCTACCTTTCGGCTGTGATCGACGCGCTCTGACAGGAAAAAGCGGATACCAAATAAGCATTGTACCACTTAAATTAAGGAGGTAATTTTATGAGCAACACAAGAAAACCAAAGCGGCTATTGAGCCTGCTGCTGTGCCTTGCCATGGTGCTGGGGCTGCTCCCCGCCATGAGCCTGACGGCTTCCGCGGCTGTGATCACCGATGTGAACTTCACAATACGGGAACCCATCGGCACTGAGCACCCCAGCACTACCGCGACATGCGACAACGATAAAGTGCGGGTCACCGATGTCCAGTGGACCAAGGGCAACACCGGAACAGGCAAGGTTCTGGGCGAAGATGATGAATTTAAGGCTGGCGAATGGTACACCGTCAAAGTGTACTTTTCC
>JBJDYH010000003.1:0-4984 GCA_051867135.1 Faecousia sp.
TGGAGAGGGAAATATACCGGCGCTATGTGTTTCTTTATGTCTAGGTTGTCCAATAACGCACGGGCCGCTTTCTGCTGTGATCTGGTAGCCCTTATCCGGTCAATACGGGATTGTATATCTGCCCTCATTGTTCCGCCTCCAGCTCACGCAGCTGCTCCAAAATGTCCATTTGCTCAGTCAGGCGCAAGGCATATTCCAGAGTAGAACGAGCCGCCTGGATTCTGGATGTTGCTGTCTCGTCCGTGTCCTCCATAATCTCCCGTAGGGTGGATAAAGCGGGTGCGATTGCCTGTTGCGCCTGTCGGGTGGCGTCCTCAACCATACCGCCGAACGCTTTTTTATATGCCTGCTGAAAATCTGTATCATCAAAGTACCGCCGAAGCGTGCGTGGATCAATGCCCGCCACCTCCGCCGCCTCCGCTTTCGTCCTGCACTTCATCAAGGCCGCAAGGGCCCTTTCCTTGTTGGGCGTCATTCTGGCTCACCCCCCTTCATAGGTCAAAATCGGGCATTATCGGATTTTTTCTCCTCTCTGATAAAGAGCCATCCAGTCCCGCAAATCCATAACTACCAACCACGGGCAGCGGTTTTTCCTCCAGAACACAGCCGGGAGGCCATCATGGAATTTTTCAGAATCACGGCGGGCTTGGTTTATCCACTCGTAGACGCTTTGCTTCTCCTGTCGTTTGACCTCGACATGGATGCCGGGGAGGCCGGTCAAGTCCGGCACCTCCCCAAAGCTAAGCGACCCGCCACGGGAACAATCATAGCCATGCTCCCGAAAGATTGCCGAAAGCTCCCGCTCGCCGTCTGCGCCCTTGCGCTGAGATGTTTTCCCGCTCATTATGTGTTATCCCTGTTTGCCTGTGCTTATCTGTCAAACAGGACAGCGTCACAAGGAACTTCGTCAATAAGTTCGCCGTTCGTCAGGCCGAAGGCGCGAACATCTCTTGATCCGTCTCCACATTCCACCAGGGCAAGGCAGATAACAGGGTATGTTTCTCCGCCGTCAAAGCCATACACCAGGTTAGCAGGGGCAGGAATAATCTGGATAATCTTTTCGTTCATGTTGTGTTCTCCTTTACATTTATAATTTTTATTAGTCTTTATGTCCACAGTCCTGCACAGCCGCTCCCAAAATCTGAATTGCGCAACGGCCGCCACCATCAGGAGAAGGCACCCACCAGGCGCAGTAGGAAGTACCACAAATACAATTCCCGTGATCTGCAATTGCTAAGAGCGGACAGCCCAAAGGTTTATTCCTATTTTCCATTTCAGCTACTCCTTTCAGCAGGCTCTTTTGCTACTTTTGCTCTTAGGGTTCACAATTATTTTTTTCGTTGGTCTGCCTCCCGTAGATTCCGCCACTTCCTTGATGTACCCCATAGACGCGAGAGTTTGTAAAGCGGGTTCCATTAACTCAACTCTCTTAAAATGGCCCTTGCAAATATTGAACAAGTCTCGTTTACTGACTGAATCTTGATTTAGGCTTTCAATCCTCCGCCACAAATACCGGGCATCTTCATATTCATCATTGGTGCCCATAATCTGATAGGCAGCCTCCGCATGAGAAGAAAGAAATTCAGCGATATTTGTGGCGGCTATCATTGTCTCTGCGCTAATCGGAATTTGAGAGGGGTCTCCCTGAACTACCGCCGCATGCATCAGGGCGGCGATTCTAACCGCTGCGCCAGTCAATTTACCGCCCCAGTCTCGCATGTGTTCCCATTCATCCCCAAGCTTCTTTTCTATGTACTCCTGGTATGCTATGCGGATTCCGTCTGCCTCCGGGGACAGCCGAATGGTTCCACTATACGGGCAGGAAAGAATTCGCCTCACAAATAGCCGATATTCAGACCGTACAGATTCCGGCATGGGTTCTGGTGTTATATTCCGATGCCCAACCTTTGATTTGCACATAGCGAACAGAAACCGTCCACACAGTCCCCGGCCTTTGAACGTGGAATTACTCATAAGCCCTCTCAAAACCTCCGGCTGAATCGTTAGCAACATGGTCAATCTTGGGTTGGGCACACGGTTTTGCTTTCTTCCTATCCGATCAACCACTATCGGGTCACCAGAGTGGCCTTTTAGGTATACATCGAAGTTTGCGCCCCGGTCATACCGTCCTGACATAGCATCAAACACGCCACCTTCTGCACTGCATACCGTAATGCACCCACCTTGCATATCCATAAGATCAACCAGCTTTTCAGAGGTTGTATCATCAACCAAAAGCCTGAATTCATGCTTGTCCTTGAATTTGGCAAGCTGAGCGGAAATCTCAAGGGCTTCTTGTTTGGCTTTCTCAAAGTCTCCCTTCCGTTTGGTTGCAAAAGTTTGTGCACTCTGTAATGCTCGTTCCAGTAAAGCACGCTCCGTCCGGTTTTGTTCAATCTCCACTGCCTCCAATTCCCGCTGCTGAAATTCGTACTCATACAGGGGTTTGGTTAAAGCAGAGATCACAGATGTCTTTCGTTCGCCGGGAGGGGCTACCGCAACACAGTACAGACATAGCGGCTCTTTCCAATCTGGAGTTATCTCCACTTCAAATTTGGATTGAAAAGCAGTTGCTAACACCCCCAGGGAAAGCACCCCCGCCATTTCCTCCGGCGTCTGTGTTGATTCGGATAAGCTCTCCACAAAAGCCATCAATGACCCCGGCAAACTTTCAACCGGGAAGTCAGTGGTATTTACTTCATCGAACGGAATAGGAGTTTCCCATTCTTCATTCTGCGTAGCAAAAGTAGCAGAAGTAGCAAAAGCCCCTTTTTCTGTCAAGCCGCGCCGGATTTCGTCTGCGTACTGTTCAAAATCTGATTGCATTGTTGCTCAATCCACCTCCTTTCTCTGAATATTTCCATCTGCTCCGCCATTGTGCCGCCGGTCAGTACATCGGATGCCCATTCAAAATAGGCTTGGTCTCTGATTGCTAAAACCTGTGACGCAGTTAGCCGGTCAAGGTCTGCCGGGGTTTCCAACGACTTCAAGGCGAGGTGTGCAACCCGGAAACATGCGTTTAACTGGACAATGAACCCCTTGCGCCATTCTTCAAAAGCTCTGTGAGCCTCCGCCACCTCCATTCGGTGGCGGGCCACTTGTTTTTCTTTCTGGGTTGGCTTCCGGTCAAGCGGCAGGTCAAGCCCAAAATCATCATTTATCTTCTGAACCGCTCCAATAGCATCTAATCCGAACAATTGAGCTGTGAGGTCGACAACGCTTCCGCCTGTATGGCAACCAAAGCAATAAAAGCCCTTTGCTCCGGGGTATAGCTTCATTGAGGCGGTTTTTTCATGGTGGAAGGGACAGCAGCAGAATCCTGCCCGGTTCACTTCTAGCCCATAGTGACGGGCAACGTCCAGGGAAGTCACTCTGTCCCGCACCTCTTGGAACACATCTGTCACAGCAGCCTCGCAGCCCTTTCGACGGCCCTCGCCGTCCGTGCGATCTCCTGGCTCCTGTGAAGCATCGAACGGGCGAACAGCTGAGCCTCTGCCGGGCTAGCCGCCAGCCAGTAGCCGTCCTGCCCAGACAGAATAGGAATCCCGCTTCGGCGTTCTGCCTCAATTTGCAAGCGGATCGTCCTAGAATCCGCATTTACGAACTGTCGAAGTTCCTGCATGGTCAAAGCATTTGCTACGCCCGTGCCCAAGATATCCGAAATTTTCAATTGACGGTCAGCCGCCGTCGTGTTATAATTGGAAATAGGAATAGACGCCCTGCAAGCCGTCATTTCTGCCACTTCCCGTTCCGTGGTGCCAGCCACGGGGCGGGTTTTCTGTTTTTCGTTCATTTAGCCTTGCCTCGCTTTCCGTTCAATCGTCCGCACCCAGTTTCCGCAATAACGCCGGGACATTGATGAGATACACCGACCCGCTTCTAACGTGTGGGACTGTTCCGTCTTTGCAGCCATTTCTCAAAAAATACTGGCTCAATCCTGTTGTTCGACTTGCTTCATGGATTTTTTGGAAATGTTTCTCAATTGTCATTTTTGCCCTCCTCATCCGCAAGCAATTTTGCTTTTTTGGCCCAGTACCGCTCATTACTAGCTCGTACCTTATCGGGGTTTTTCTTCCGCCACTCTCGATAATAGCGCCGCCGCGCCTCAAGGGTCAGCTCATCAATCTCTTGTCTTGAATTGTTCATGTACACACCTCCAAAATCTTTTCTTGACAAAAGCTAAAGCGAATGATAAAATAAATACGATTTGTGAAACTTAATTTTATCTTTCACTTTTCCTTATTATAAATCACTTTTCTTTATTGTGTTGAAATTTCACAACTATGTATAATAGTGAAATTTTTATTTATCTTTCACTTTTGGAGGTTTATATGGCTCGAACCAGAATAGCACATGAGGTCGACAATGCAGTAATTCGAGAGAATGCGCGAACCCCGGAAATGATTCCTTTTGCAGAAACCTTAAACTCCCTGCTGTTTGAGAGGCAGATTCACCAAGACGATTTGGCGAAAGCGCTAGACATTTCTACTGGAGCTGTTTCAGATTATCGAAACGGAAGAAAAGAACCCAAGCTCTCTACGATCATTAAACTTGCAGATTATCTTGATGTTGATTGCCATTACCTTATGACGGGGATTCATGCGGAAAACTATACTAGCGCGCATGAGCTAGGACTGTCTAATGGTGCTATCAACGCTTTACGTCGTGCCACAAATGGAAAACCGGACGTGTTAAAGGTCCTTAATACAGTTTTGGAGTCGTATTATTTTTATCATTGGCTCGGTATCATTTATCAATGTGCTTATGCGGCTGATCCACGTAAAGAAATATTCAATATTTTCGCAGAAGACAGATTCCCAAACCACTCTTCAAAAGAGATATATGAAGCTTTGGCTGCAAACTGGGCTGCTAAGGTTGTGTCAGATACTGTAGAAACTCTTAATAAGGAGGTAAGCAACGATGCCGTCAATCAGAGAAAAGACAAATAAGGCCGGGAAACTTTTCTATGAAATCCGGGTTTCCC
>JBJDYH010000004.1:0-4975 GCA_051867135.1 Faecousia sp.
GCGGTTAAACATCATTGTCAACATGGTATTGCGATGTTTAACATTACAGGAGGGTGCCTATGACATTCGGAGAGAAGATCAAAACGCTGAGAAACGAAAAAGGCTGGTCTCAGGATGAACTGGCGAAGAAGTTGGGCGTGAATAGGCGCGCAATCAGTTGTTACGAAAACGGGACTTCATATCCGCGCACCATGGAACGCTATCAGCAGCTGGCAGAGATCTTTGGTGTCGAAGTGAATTACTTGCGCACCGAGAATGAGGTGTTCATGGAGGAAGTCGGCGCACAGTATGGGCGACGCGGCATACTGCAGGCGAAAGACATCCTTGAGCAGACAGCACAGCTTTTTGCCGGCGGCAGTCTTTCAGACGAGGATCAACTCGCGTTTATGACAGAAATGCAGCAGCTGTATCTGGACTCGAAGCAGCGTGCCAAGAAGTACACACCGAAGAAGTATTTGAAGGTTCAGCTACCCAATGAAGAGTAACGTATCCGATGAAGGGAGCTGATTCATGTGAATTTGGATATATATGAAGATGCAGAACGCTTGGCAAAACGGTACGGAACTCGCGATCCATTTGAACTGCTGGACGCAATGAATGTGGTTGTGAAGTTTACGGATAAGTTTCCGAAGGATGGCTTAAAGGGATTTTGCACCTTTATGAATAAAACGAAGTATGTCGTCATCAACGATAGACTATCCTCAATTGAGGCGCGTGTCGTTGCCGGTCATGAAGCCGGACATATCATCCGGCATGCCACTGAACTGAAAGTCGGTGCATTCCAGGACAATGACATTTATATGGCCACCGGGAAAAAGGAGCGCGAGGCGAATGTCTTTGCGGCTGATTTTCTTATTCGTGACGCTGATGTCCTCGAACTGATGCAGTCCTGTGACTCCAATTTTTTCAATGTTTCCAAGGCGTTGCGTATTCCCGCCCCGTTCTTTGCGTTCAAACTGTACAGTATGGTGGAGCGGGGCCATGCTATGCGGATGCCCGTTGATCTGGACAGCACATTTCTTGCGCGAAAGAGGTGTTGACGGATGAAAGATGAGAGAGCGCGAAAGGTATATGTTCAGGTGAAAGTGGATTTTTCACCTGAAGGCCAGATGCGCCCACGCGAACTGATATGGGAAGATGGAACCAGGTATGAGATTGATCGCATTCTTGATGTAAAGCAAGCCGCTGAGCTAAAGTGCGGTGGGCAAGGAGACCGATACACGATCATGGTGCGAGGGAAGGAAAGGCATTTGTTTTTTGAGCGCAATGGATCTGTCACAGGGAGAAACATTGGGCGTTGGTTTGTCCCCTGCTCCCGTTCGGCGAGCTAGAATCACAAAAGTTGATAAAGAACCCCATATCAGTTTTCTCCGGGATAGTTTTCCCGGAGTTTTTATTGCAATCCAAAGAATAATCGCAACAAAAATCACATTTGCCGCTTGGTAGGATTCCATTTGGCATCGCTCCGCACATGTCTTAGATGAGGGAAGAATACGAACTTCGTCCTAAGGAGGAGATAATAAGATGCAAATGAACATCATGCAGGAACAGAAAACTACCCACACGACGCCTGCTGAATCCACCAGACCGGAACGGCGCTGCTATACCGTAGATGAAGTGATGGAATTTCTGGGCGTTGGACGCAAAGCAGTTTATTCGCTGATTCACAGGAAGGCGTTCCCGGCCATTCGCATCAACAATCTGGGGTACCGCATTCCTAAGGAGCCTTTCAATTCCTGGCTGCTTCAGAAGTGAAGCAGCCAGGCTCGAAAGCTCTTTGACAGCCTCAAACTTTTGCGAGCGTTGTGCTATCATCTTTTTTAGCAGTCTGAAAGGGAGGGGGAAATCTTGGCTATGGACAGGGAAGCCACGACCATGTCTGTCCGTGAAATGAGGGAGCTGTTGGGGATTAAAAAAACTGACAGCTACTGGCTGCTCAAGAAAAACTGCTTTGAAGTCGTAAAGATTGCCGGGAAGATGCGGATTGTGAAGAAGAGTTTTGAAGATTGGTATGCTGGACAGACGCATTATCGCAAGGTCAGCGGAGAAGAACCCGGAAAGCAGCTTGAGACAGAGTTTTACTCCGCACAGAAAATCGGTGAAATGCTGGGCATTAAGACCTGCAGCGTTTATGACCTC
Organism: Faecousia sp.; assembly: GCA_051867135.1. Taxonomy (GTDB): domain Bacteria; phylum Bacillota; class Clostridia; order Oscillospirales; family Oscillospiraceae; genus Faecousia. The sequence continues at coordinate 2,140 of JBJDYH010000004.1, forward strand.
ATCCAGTCTGCAGGACTGAGGACAGTCGTAATCGACAACAGGCTGAGGGTTCCGCGAGAAGTGTTCGATACATGGTATGCAGGCCAGAATCATTACCGTGTTGCGCAGGATCGTGAACGTGACCGATTGCTTGAGGAAAGCTCCATGACCGTGCCGGAGCTTGGCAGATTGCTGGGCTTGGATCGCAGACAGGCTTGGAAGCTACACACCAAGGTGAAATCCGCGTTTGTTACCATCCGTGTTGCAGGCAAACCGCGGGTAACGAAACAGAGCTTTGAGTCCTGGTATCAGAATCAGGCTGAGTATACCAAGGTTACTGTCCAAGCATCTGATGGGTTTTCTTGCGCCGTCAGTTATAAGCCTTTCTACCCACTGAATGAGGCGTCTCAGCTATCGGGTATTCCTGAGCGGGATCTATATAGGATGATACAATCCCATGATCTCCGAGGAAAGAAGATTGGAAAGAGCTGGTATATCCGTCAAGAAGAACTGCAGGACATAATGAACCAGAGAAAAGGAACTTGATTGAGAGGAGGACGTTCAATGGCTTCAATTACGACGAGGAATGATCGCTTCTGTGTCATCTATCCATATGTTGATGACAAGGGGAACCGGAGGCAGAAATGGGAAACCTTTCAGACACTACAGGAAGCGAAAGCGCGTAAAGCGGAAATCGAGTACAGTCAGCAGTTGGGAACCTTTACGATTCCGAACTGCACTACTGTATCGGAACTTCTCTCTGAATATGTCTCTCTGTATGGAAAAACCAAATGGTCTATATCTGCATACACCGCGAACACAGCGCTTATTGCGCACTATATTGAGCCCTATCTGGGCAACCAGAAGATCAGAGAGATCACAGCACGGTCACTTGAGAAGTACTACCAGACGCTCCTCAAAACGCCGGCTGTACACAAAATGACGGATCGGAAGAGCAAGAAGACCAATGCAACTGTAACGCCTTCAACGGTGCGCAGGGTCCATAGCTTGCTCAGAAGTGCCTTCAATCAAGCCGAAAAATGGGATTTGGTTGACAAAAATCCCGCACGGTATGCCACCGTTCCAAAGGCGCAACCCAAGGAGCGTGAAATCTGGGATGCGTCCACGCTCTTTAAGGCAATCGAATGCTGCGAGGACGAGAGATTGAAGCTGTGCTTGAATCTGGCATTTGCTTGTTCGCTCCGAATTGGTGAACTGCTTGGTCTGACTTGGGACTGCGTTGATATTTCCGAAGAGAGTATGATGAAAAACGAAGCATCCATCTACATCAATAAGGAATTGCAGCGCGTCAGTAAGAAGGCCATGAAAACGTTGGAATCGAAGGATATCATCTACGCATTTCCTGAACAGGGGCAAGGAAACAAAACGCAGTTGGTTCTGAAGAAGCCGAAAACTCTTTCCAGCGTCCGTAAGGTATTCCTTCCAACGTCGGTTGCCAAAATGCTTGTTGCATGGAAGATGGAGCAGGATGCAATTATTGAGGCCATCGGAAGCGAATATGCGGATTACAAGTTGGTTATTGCAACAGCCAATGGCTTGCCCACGGAAGCATCACGCATCAGAAAAGCGATGAAAGATCTCATCGCCGATAATGACCTTCCTCCGGTGGTGTTTCACAGTCTGCGTCACTCAAGCATCACATATAAGCTCAAGCTGAATGGTGGCGACATCAAGGCTGTGCAAGGTGATTCCGGGCATTCTCAGGCACAGATGGTTACTGACCAGTATTCGCACATTCTCGACGAAAACCGGAGGCAGAATGCGCAGCTTGTCGAAAGGGCGTTTTATCAGGGGAAAGGTACCGAAGTAGCCAGCATTAATCAGAAGGATATGTCTTCTGCAACAGAGCAGGCGGCAGCGTCCGGTATTGATGCGGAGCTGTTGATGAAGGTGCTCAGCAATCCTGAGATGGTAAAGGTGTTGCAGATGCTCTCGAAAACTGTGGGGTAATAATTTAGGCTCTTCCGTTCATAGCGAACCGAAGAGCCTTGTGTTTTCAAAAAATGAAAAAATGTGGTGATAAACAACCATATGTCGCCAATATTGCCTCACCTTCATAGGTTGATGCAGGTCATATCCGCATATATGTGTACATTGGATTGCTGTATTCCTATTACTTTGAACCCCACACCATCGACACCTTGGTAGGTAATCAGATGGAAGAAGTCAATAAGCTTGGGAGAGACAGTAACTTTCGCGTCACTGTCAAGACCTGAAGAAGATCGACAGCATTTTATATCGAAGTCTTTGGTGAAAAAGCATCTATTTAACTATCTTTTTCAGTGAGGCAACAATTCGATCAATTTGTTCTCGATCATTGTCAGTGCCAAGAGTTATTCGAATCGTGCCTTGGGCATATTCAGAGGGAACCTCTATAGCTTTAATAACATGAGAGAGCACGGTATCTTTTGAATTGCAGGCCGATCCAGTTGCAACAGCTATTCCCATGAGGTCAAGCCGATGTAGTAGCATTTCCCCCTTGACATTTCTGAAGGACAAAGAAACGCTACCTGGAATGTGATTCTCTGATCCGTTGATAATGAAGTCTAAATGCTCAGCGTGAAGGCCTGCAATCAATTGAGCTCGCAGTTCCTCAAGGAATACTCGATCCGCCTCCATTGACTTCATGTGCTCCTGAAGAGCTGTTGCCATGCCGACAATGGAAGCTACGTTTTCAGTACCTGATCGTATCCCGTTTTCCTGACCGCCGCCATGAAGCAGGGGTTCAATGGGTGTACCTCTCTTAACATAGAGGAAGCCAATGCCCTTGGGACCGTTAAACTTATGTGCAGATGCAGAAAGCATATCCACATTTATTGTCTGGGTTTCAACATAA
>JBJDYH010000005.1:0-4915 GCA_051867135.1 Faecousia sp.
GGTAGACCCAACACCTGCCAATTCCTGAACCCCCAGAAATTTACCCACCACCATGGTATCTACCATGTTGTAAAACTGCTGAAACACCATTCCCAGCAGCAGCGGCAGCATAAAGGAAAGCAGCAGCCTCATGGGAGAGCCGGTGGTCAGGTCTTTCATATTCTTATTTTTAGACATAGTTCCTCCCAAACGAAAAACATTCAATTTGCACAAAATAGTAGCACTATTTTTGTATACTGTCAACAGAAAATCTGCACAATTCTATTGCGGTATTTCAGGCTTTTTTGAGAATCATGCAGGTATCTGATTTTATCCCCAAAAACATAGGGCTTGCCCCGGGCTTTTCTTTGTGGTAAAATCAATGTACTGAACAAACCCTAACGGAAAGCACCACGCTCTTTTGGGCAGCAGCGTGGTGCGCTTTTCGATAGAAGCGGGAGAAAAAATATGAAACATACATTTACAATTTCCTATTTGGCCTGCCAAACCTGTCAGGCCCATATTCACTGCGAGGCGTGTGGAGAAAGGCTTTGCGGGATGCTGATGGGGCTGGAAGGGGTGCAAAACGCCGCTATCCAGATGAACACGCACCAGTTGGTGCTTGACAGCACCTTGGACAGGGACACGCTGGAAGAAGTTATGGAAGACTTTGGGATTTTCTGCTGACTGCGAGCAAGTTCCGTACAGGAATAAATTGAAATTTTGCGGTGAATTACAACTTTGTCGTAGGGCGGGGGCTTGCTCCCGCCGCTTCCCCCAAAAAAGGAAAGCAATCCCATCGTAGGGGCGTTTCAATTGCTCGTCCGCTACCGCACCTTGTTTTCTGCGGATGTAAATTGGGGGCTTTCGGACGAGCAATGCTCGCCCCTACGCTCATTATATAGGTGCGGCGGTAGGTTTGAGGTTTGCGGCGGGAGCAAGCCCCCGCCCTACGATAATGAATTTGATAAATTCCAATTTACCAAGCGGACTGCCGGTATACATATAAAAAATGAGCGGCTGCAGCATACTTGCTGCAGCCGCCCTGCTTTATCTGCCGATTTTGATGCCGGTGAGGTGCTCGTAGTACTTGGCGATAGCGCTGTGGTCGTTGCCGCCGCAGTCGTTGTTGTGCAGCCATTGCAGGACTTCCTGAACAGCAGCGGTCATAGGCACGGGAGCGCCGACGGCGTGGGCGCAGTCCAGAGCGTTGTTCAAATCCTTGATGTGCAGGTCAATTTTGAAGCCGGGCTTATCGTTGCCGGCAATCATCATGGGGCCCTTAGCGTCCATAACGGTGGAACCTGCCAGACCGCCCCGGATGGCTTGGAACACCAGCTCGGGGTCTACACCGGCCTTCTGAGCCAGGGTAAAAGCTTCCGCAACCGCCTGAATGTTGCATGCAACCACGATCTGGTTGGCAAGCTTGGTGGTGTTTCCGGCACCTACATCCCCGCAGCGGGTGACGGAGCTTCCCATTGCGCCCAGAACATCCTTGCAGCGGTCAAAAACTTCCTGCTTGCCGCCAACCATGAAGCTCAGAGTGCCGTCGATGGCCTTGGGTTCGCCGCCGGATACGGGAGCGTCCAGCATCTCAATGCCCTTCTCGGCCAGAGCGGCAGCAATTTCCTTGCTGACTACGGGGCTGATGGAGCTGCAGTCCACAAAAATCTGACCGGCGCGCATGAAGGAAACCACGCCGTCAGCGCCCAGCATCACTTCCTTGACCTGAGGGCCGTTGGGCAGCATGGTGATAATGATGTCACAGTTTTCCGCCAGCTCCTGCCGGGTGCCGGGGTGTGCGCCGCAGGCGGCCAGCTCATCCATGGGGGTTTGGCTGCGGTTGTTGACCCATACCTCATAGCCACCCTTTACCAGATTCTTTGCCATGGGCTTACCCATGATACCAAGACCAATCATACCGATTTTCATAAAGCAATCACTCCTAATAAAAAGTATTGATCCCTGCGGCGGTGGTGTGCCGCGGACTTTTGTGATAACGAATCTACGAATATTATCATAGCAGAAAAAGGGAAAAAGTCTATTTGCGAATTGAATTAAAGTGACGGCCTTTTTCTGTAGACATTGAATATCCTTTCAGGAATTGAAAAATATATTTCACTATTTTGGTAAAAATGTTTCATAAAAATTGACAGGGAAAGAAAAGCTGTGCTATACTGAATCTATCAAAAGAATGGAGGGTATCCCACATGGCAAAGGTTGCAATTTTGCTCCCGTTGGAAGAAATGTGCGCGCTGACTGCGTCGCTGCTGCCGGAGTATCCCAGTCTTTCCCCGGTTTGTCTGGACTATGTGGAAACACAGTTTGCGGTATCCCGCGCCTTAGAGGTGGAGAGTAGCTGCGATTTGATTGTTGCCCGGGGTGTTCAGGCTAGACTGATTAAGCATAATACCTCCCGCCCGGTCGTGGAAGTGCAGATTACCACTCAGGAGCTGGGCATGGTCATGCTGGAGCTTCGCAAAGAGCTGGGGGTGGAGCGCCCCCGATTGGGACTTGTCTGCTTCCAAAACATGATTGGCGACACCTCCCATTTCAATGAGCTGTTTGAGATTGACTTGAAATGCTACTATGTGGAGAGCCAAAAGGAGCTTAGCGGCGCGGTCAGCCGGGCTGCGGAGGAGGGCTGTCAGGCGGTCATCGGCGGCCAGACTGTCTGCGAATGTGCCAGAGCCTTGCATTTGCCAAACCGCTTCTTGCCTACCGGCACCGAAAGCTTGCGCAATGCCTTGGCCGCTGCCTCCCGGGTGGGCTACGCCATTGATCAGGAAAAGCGGAACCTCTCGGAAATGGACACTATGCTGAACAATACCTTCAGCGGCATTATGCAGGTGGACCGGGGCGGCGTGATTCAGCGCATCAACCGGGCGGCCTCGGTGCTGCTGAACAAAAAGACGGAAAGCATCGTGGGGCAAAAGGCAGTAGAGTGCATTCCCAACCTGAATGGCAAGCTGATAGATGACGCGCTGGAATTTGGCCTCGAATCCTATGCAATCGTGTTGAATATCCGCCAAAAAGCGGTGGTCATCAACATCGCGCCCATCCGCATGGAAGATGAAATCCGGGGCGCGATTCTTACCTTCCAAGAGGATCGCCAAATCATTGAGATGAACAGCGAACTGCGCCGGGAGCTGTATCAGCAGGGATATGTGGCGAAATACAGCTTTGACAGAATCGTCTGCCGCAGTCCCCAGACCCAGCAAATGGTGAAAACCGCAAAGCAGATGGCAAAATTCACGGCTCCTGTTTTCCTGAAAGGGGAGACAGGCAGCGGGAAATCCGTAATTGCCCAATGCATCCACAAGGAGGGCCTGAATCCCAACAGCGCCTTTGTTTCCGTGGACTGCAGCGCATGGATGCCGGAAACTCTGGACGGGATGCTGTTTGGCAACTATACCACAAGAAAAGATACCCCCATGTGCATTGCGGAAATGGCGCAAAACGGAACGCTGTACCTGAGCAATATAGACTGTATGATGCTGGAAACCCAGTTTAAGCTTTTGAATCTGATCCGGGGAAAGTTCTACCACAACGGCGCAGCCAGCCCTTCTGCCTCCAATGTAAGAATCATTGCCTCCGCGGAGCATAATCTGCTGGAACGGGTGGAACGGGGGGAATTTCGCCGGGATTTGTACTATGCGCTGAATGTGCTAAGCTTGGAAATTCCCCCGCTTCGCAAACGCGCAGAGGACATTCCCGAATGGATGGACTATTATCTGGAGGAATATCAGGAGAAATACAAGCGCTATCTGCACCTTACCGACGGCGCAAAGGCGTACGCCCAGTCCTATGACTGGCCGGGCAATCTGGATCAGCTTAAAAGCGTATGTGAGCGGATGGTGATTCTGACCCAGAAGCGCAATGTGGATGAAGTGTTTCTGCGTAAGCAGTTGGAGGAGGTTACACCTTTGATGACCGCAAAGGCAGAGCGGGTAGTCGTGGTGGAAAACCCCGAGGCGCTGAAAATCTCTCAGCTTCTGTCCCAGTACGGCGGAAACCGGGAAAAAGTGGCGGCGGAGCTGGGTATCAGCAAAACGACCCTATGGCGCTACATGAAAAAATACGGCATTGAACCCAACTATAAATAATGCGTAATGAACAACGCAAATAGCCTTGAAAGCCAAGGCTTTCCGGCATTCTTTGCGTTGTTCCGGTGCAAAGGTTTTTTGCAAATATGCGAAAAACCTTTGCACCCGCCGGTTCACATGGTGCGCCATGTGAACCGGATACGCATTGATTTCTGTCTGAATTCCATAAAAACGGTTATAAAGAGCCGTTTTTATGGAATTGCGCACCTTGCGATGCGTGAACAAGCCGCTGCTCGGCTTGTTCAGCAGACATTAAATAAAGGAAGCTCTGAATAAATCGCCTGCGGCTGGAGGTGAATCTTTTGTCACATCCGTTCAGTTTTGAAAATGGGAAATACACAAAGTATTCCGCCATTTTCAAAACTTTCGGCTGAGCCAAAATCTTCTACCCCCAGCTCTTGCCGATTTAATCAGAGCTTCCTAAGAATAAAAGCAATCGCAGGAAACGAAAGGCCGTTTCCTGCGATTTTTGTTTTGTATCAGGTAATGGGGGCGGGGTTAAAGAAGCACATATCGTTGTGGAAGCCGTACTGATCGCTGTACGGCTCCTTTACGCCGCTGGCAACATCCAAAATCATGTTGAAAATTTCGGTACCGACTTCGGCAATGGTAGCTTCGCCGGTGGCAACATTGCCGGCGGAAATGTCGATCATGTCAAACCAATGGTTCTTCATCTCGTTCCGGCTGCAAACCTTGATGACCGGGGCGATATCCAGACCGTAGGGCGTACCCCGCCCGGTCATAAACACCTGAAGACCGATGCCGCTGGCAACTTGGCTGGGGCCGCAGACAATGTCGCTGGCGGGGGTCGCGGCGTAAATCAGGCCGTG
>JBJDYH010000006.1:0-4895 GCA_051867135.1 Faecousia sp.
CTTTTGGTGCAGTTCAAAATCTTCCGCAGTTAGCAACTCCAAATCTTGGGTATTGTCTTTTGCTATTCTCTGAGATTGATTTAATATTGCCGCTTCGACCAAATTGCGAGCAAGGCGACCATTCCCGCTATCATTCTTTCCTTTAATCTGCTTTCTCTCGAATACGTCAAGCATGGGTGTACGGCATTCTTCCGAAATGCGATACCCCTTGCTCTTGGCGGTTATTTTAGCGATTTCATACATTTCATCGGGTGTATAGTCCTCAAAATCAATCACATTAGGGAATCTTGATTTCAAGCCAGGATTTGTTTTGAGAAATTCTGCCATTTCATCAGAATAACCAGCAAGGATAACAACAAGGTTATCCCTATGATCTTCAATGCCTTTTACCAAAGCATCAATGGCTTCCAAGCCAAAAACATCGTTTTTATCACGGCAAAGAGAGTATGCTTCGTCAATAAATAGCACGCCGCCGATTGCTGATGTGATCAGTTCAGTAGTCAGTTTTGCGGTTTGACCAACATATTGTCCAACCATGTCAGAACGGCTGACTTCTCTCAACTGACCAGAACTAAGGACACCTATCGCTTTCAAATATTTAGCTACAATACGAGCAATGGTTGTTTTGCCAGTGCCGGGATTTCCTGTAAAGATCATGTGCATGGAAAGGTCTGCCGCCTTCAACCCCTTCGCAGCTCTGAGTCTTTGAACAGTTAAATTGTTTTCGAGGTTTAGCACATACTCTTTGACGGAGCCTAATCCAATAACACTATCAAGTTCTCGTTTAACACTTTCAAGTGCCAGAGCATCATATTGCTTAACATAGCTGTTGAGCGAGATTGCTGTATCGTGAATATATAGGATGTAACTGTCCTCATATTTGAGTATAGCACTTTCGTCTTTCTGTGTGGGCTGCTGAAGCCTATACTCTGCCAGAGGCTTGTAAATATACTCTTCAACAACTTCAATTAAGCCGTTCACGCCTTTTGTAGTGTCGTAGCAATGCATAATTTTCTCACTGCAAGATGTGTCAATCGACAAGTCAAACTGAAGCTGCTTTCTCGCTTTTGCAATCAAGTTGGTTAAAATACCGTCAACTATTTCTTGCAATTCTGTTGGGCTGAACTCATCAAGAACAATGATATCGTTAATGAGTCGAGCAAATTCATTGCCAACATACTCCGTTACCTTTTCAGCGGGACGAGTAGATGTGAAAATAAAATATTTTCCGTTTGTATTCAATTCGGAAATAGAAGCTGTATTCAACATCCCTGTTGATTCTACAAGCATACTATTCTGCAATACATATCTTTTTTGCAGGTGATAACTTCCGTTCTTTATAAGTTGGAATACAATATCTAAACACCGGAAGTTTGCTTTTTCAATATTTTCAAAAACAACAACTTCGGATTGAGAGTACAAGGCTTTGTACAGGTCGCTTAAAAACAACTCATCTTCGGAGCTGGTTGGGTATCTGTCAAAACCAACAGTCGGAACCTCGGCATAACGAAATACACGCTTTTGTTTCAGCAAAACACATATATCTCCGATAGCCTTTACTTTTCCTCGGCTTTCATTTCCAATCAGTAAAATGGTATTTTTGGGCATAACAGGATTAACGCCCATAACAAAAGGACGCTTAAATGCTTGACACAAAGCCGAGATATTGCTATTCGATGCTACCCAAGTGTTCCTAAGTTGTTGCTCGATACCATCAAATTTTCCATCCACTTTATCGGCACTAATTGTAACTGAAGACGATGCAGGTTCTGCTTTGGGAGCAGTTGTCCGATTTGTTGGAGCGAAAGAATTCTGTGCATTTGCACTGCCGCTGCTGCTCTGCATAACGGCATTGCCTGCAACGGTATTGTTAGTTGCTCGTATATTATTTTTCTGCGCTTGCTTTTTCGCAATAAATCCCTCTTGCTTTACGGCATCAATAATTTGTATTTCAGGGAATAAAAAGCGCAAAATCGACTTTACCGACAATTTCATATTCAAATCTCCTCTCGCTCAGACATTGATTCATGAAGATCGAAATCTATACCATTCTTTTTACAATAGTCATCAATAGTCTTCATTGTTTTGTACGTTGGTTTTGCCTTTCCCGTTTCCCATCTGTTTACCGTTGTATAAGAAACGCCAAGCTCCTTAGCAAAGGTTGTTTGACTTAAAAACAGTTTCTGTCGGAGTTTTTTAATATCTTCTGCAAAAGCCATAATATCACCTCAAAAAAGTATGTATGCAATCGGCGGTCACCAACGGCCACTGGTGCGGTGGTAAACGGCCACAGTGCGGTGCGTCAGCGGCCAGCCTGAGTTAGCCTTTTTAAGGCAGTTTTGCGGTGACGAGCGGCCAGTTTGCGGCCCGGCGGCCACCTGTTCAAAGTAGTTGAAATTTCCCTCATAATAGTGGTATCCGCAACAGCGGAAATACACTATTATAGGAGGGTAATGTATGTTGGATTATAAAGACATCATTACGAAACACTATGCCTTGGGCATGAGCGGCAGAAAGATTGCCGAATCGCTCAAGGTCAGCAAGTCGGGAGTCAATGACTTCCTGCGGGCATTCCAGGAGTGTCCGGTGCTCAGCTATCCGCTGCCGGAGGGCATTACCAATTACGGTATTGCAACTCTGGTCTATGGAAATAGAACTGTCGAGCACAGTCGGGATCTCAGTTACGAGATGCCGGACTACACGACCGTGGAGAAGGAAATGTCTTCCCGGAAGAACATGACCCTGGTGGTGCTGTGGAATCGCTATTCCAAGCAGTGCCGTGACCGTGGCGTCAAGTTCTACTCCTACCGGCAGTTCTGTGAGAACTACGCCAAGTGGTGCGAGGAGAACAAGGAGACTCTTCGCTTCAATGCCGTCATTGGCCAGAAGATGGAGGTGGACTTTGCCGGAAAGACCTTCCAGATGGTAGATCATCTGACTGGCGAGGTCATGACCATCGTTGTATTTGTAGCGGTGCTTCCGTATTCCCAGTACATCTATGCGGAGGGCATGGTTTCCACCAAGGAGCCGCAGTGGATCGCCGTAAACAACAATGCCTTGCAGTATTTCGGCGGTGTCCCGGCTCTGGTGGTCTGCGACAACTGCAAGCAGGCCGTCATTGCCAACAAGGACTGGATCGACCCGGAGTTGAACAGGGATTACGCAGAGTGGGCAGAACACAACCACACCGTCATCCTTCCTGCCAAGGTAAAGAAGCCCAAGTACAAGAGTTCCGTTGAAAATGCCGTGGGTATTCTGGAAAAGGGGTTCTTCCATGACATGGAGGAAATGGACTATTTCAGTCTGGAACAGTTCAACCGGGATCTCTGGAAGCATCTGGACGAGCTCAACAGTGCTCCTTTTACCAAGAAGCCCCACAGCCGCCGGTATTACTGGGATGAGGAACGCCGGGAGCTTATGCCGCTGCCGCCTGTCCCTTACGAATACATGGAACGGAGGACGGCGAAGGTGTCCTCTGACTACCATGTCCGCTTCGACAACGCTTATTACAGCGTAGATCGTGCATATCTGCACAGAGAGGTACTTATCCGGGCATCTGCCACCACGGTAAAAATCTTCTCCAAGGAGGGTGAGTTCATCTGTGAATGGCCCAGAGCCACTGTAAAGAGCCAGTGGTCTACAGACCCGAACCACCTTCCGGCCAATTTCAAGGAAATGTCCGAATGGAACGGCACCTACTTTACCAGCAAGGCTATGACCGTTGGTCCCAACACCGGCGAGGTCATTAAGCGCATCCTTGCCAGCCGGAAACTTGAGGTGCAGACTTACCGTATGTGCCAGGGTGTCCTGAGCTTCACCAAAAAGTACAGCAAGCAGGCTCTGGAGGAAACCTGTCGGCAGGCATTGGAAGTAGGCAAGCCGAATTACAGCTTTATTAAAAATTCCATCCAGCTCATTGCTGAGGATCTGGGAGTTGCCGGTTACAACACCGCCGTCAACGACGAGCGCAACAAGGGTGCCTTTGTCATGGGTGCTGAATCCATGGATATTGAACGCCTCCTGTCCCGCAGCCAGAGTCTGGCCCAGGGTAAAGGCAAAGGAGGTGGCAAGTGATGCGCACCGGGAAAGAGCTTTTTAACACCCTGCTGGTGGAACTGAACGAGATGGAATTGCCCGGTATGTCTTCCGCGCTGGATGAAATGTACCGGTCTCCCAAGTTTCTGGAACTGGATCCGCTGACTGCTATTGCCAACCTTGTACACCCCGAATATGTGAAGAAGGTAAACAAGCGCATCCAGGCTCGTCTGCGCAGCGCCCATCTGCGTGGATGCCCGCAGGAGCTCTCCAATTGCGTGGATTCCTGCGACCGGGAATATCTGCCCCATGGCATTACCGGAATGCTGTCCACGCTGGATTTTATTGATGAAGGCATGAATGTCTGCATCCTGGGGCCCTCTGACAGCGGCAAGTCCTATCTGGCTAAAGCTATTGGCATTGTGGCCTGCAACACCTACAAGGTGGAGTACCACCATTGCGAGACCCTGCTGGAAGAGATGGTTGCTCTCAAAGCTGCGGACTACTCCAAGTACCAGAAGCGCATGAAGAAAACCTGCGGAGCCGCCCTGTTGATCCTGGACGACTTCCTGCTGCACACCATTACAGATGAGCGTGAGGTCAAGGTGCTGTTTGAGATTCTGGAGAAGCGCAGTGAGATTAACCTGAGTACCATTATCTGCTCCCAGCGGGAACCGGCCAGTTGGAGTTCCATGATACTCAATGACGAGGTCTCCTCCAACGCCATTATGAAGCGTGCCACTCGGCACTACACCGTAGTAATTAAACCCTTGAATAACGGCTGATTTACCCGGCCGTTTTTAGACCGCACGGCGGCCGTTGGTCACCGCACCAGCGGCCGTTCACCGCCGCAGAATGCA
>JBJDYH010000007.1:0-4885 GCA_051867135.1 Faecousia sp.
ACCAGGAGTGGAACACCTTCCTGAACACCCGTAAGAACGGCGACTACTCCGTGGCCCGTAACGGCTGGCTGGCCGACTACAACGATCCCATTTCCTTCCTGGATATGTGGGTTACCGCTTCCGGCAACAATGATGTTCAGTTCGGCAAGGGCGAGCACGCCGGCATTGCTATGTATGACCTGGATCTGACTGCTCTGGGCTACGATGTGAAGGTTGTAGACGGCACTTGGGCTGAGACTTACGATGTTGTCATTGGCCTCGTCAAGACCTGCACCGATACTGCTACCCGCTATAAGCTGATGCACATTGCTGAGGATCTGCTGATGAGCACCGGCTGTATTGTGCCTCTGTACTTCTACACCGACATCTACATGATCGATGATTCTGTGCATGGCTTCTTCTCCAACCCCTTGGGCTACAAGTACTTTATGTACTGCACCATCGACTAATCTTTTTCCCAATTTCCCCAGCCTGCGGCCCCCATGGGCCGCAGGCTTCAGCGTGTCGATAAACCCGGTAATTCGGAATTGTAGGGGGCGATGCCCACATCGCCCCGCAGAAAAATCTCCCGTATTATTGATGAATACGGGCAAATTCGTAACATTTTACAAAGGGCCGATGTGGGCATCGGCCCCTACAGCCACTTTTTTCGACAATCTGCAGCCTGCGGCCCCCATGGGCCGCAGGCTTTTCTGCAGTAATATATTTGGTTTTTCCGGCTGAAGTAATTCAGCCGGATTTTTTAATATCATTCAAACATTTCTTTAGCAATTCTTTAGCAAGACAGGGGTATTCTATAGCCATCCAATCAAACTTCAGGAGGAAATAATTATGGCAAAAATTGCAGATATGGTAGAAAAGGTTTCTCAGGCTGTGGTGGGCGGTTACAAAAAGATTGAAAACGGCGTTGTCAGCGGCTACAAGAAAATCGAAAACGGCGCGGTATCCGGCTTTGAGAAGGTTTCTGACAAGTGCGTAGATGTTCTCTTTGCCCGCAAGGGGGAAACTGTGGAGGAGGCTAAGAGCCGCTTGCAAGGGAAGACCTGTGAAAAAAATGAAAACACTACGGAAGAATAAGGAGACATTGACAATGAAAACCAACGATCAGACTTTTATGGTGGAGAAAATCCGCACCCAGTACATCCCTGCCGAGGCTTCCCCTGTAGATGAACTGAAAGCCCTGGATAAAAAAGTGAAGAAGCCTGCCAATGTATTTGCCTGGGTCTTTGGCACTCTGGCAGCCCTGATTATGGGCAGCGGCATGAGCCTCATAATGACCGACCTGGGTACTACTTTGGGCATGGCAAATACCGAGATAATCGGTATTGCTATCGGTGTGGCAGGCATGGCTATGGCCTTGGTGAACTATCCCATCCACAAGGCTTTCCTGGCAAAACGCCGGAAAAAGTACGCCCCTCAGATTATGGCCATCAGCGACAAGCTTCTGTAAACATCCCGACCGATTTCCTAAAAATGCGGGAAAAAGTTTTCACTTTTCCTGTGGCGCAAACAAAATATTAACATTTCTGTGTTATACTTTAACACAGAAATGGAGGGATGCGCCATGTTCCGTATTTTGGTGGTAGAAGACGACAAAGATTTGAACAAAACCGTCTGTGCTTTTTTGAACCGCAGCGGCTATGAAGCTACCGGCTGCCTGAATGCCAATCAAGCCTACGATGCCATGTATGAAAACATCTATGACCTGATCGTCTCCGATATTATGATGCCGGAAATTGACGGCTTTGAGTTTGCCCGCACCGTACGGGAGCTGAACCAGCAGATTCCCATCCTGTTTATGACGGCTCGGGACGATATGGCCTCCAAGCAAAGAGGCTTCCGTATCGGCGTGGACGATTATATGGTAAAGCCCATCGATTTGGACGAACTGTTCCTGCGCATCGGTGCCCTTCTTCGCCGGGCGAAAATCGCATCTTCCAGAAAGCTGGAGGTTGGTGCCTTTTCTATGGACGCTGACGAGCGCACAGCAACGCTGAATGGAGAAGAAATCAACCTGACCCACCGGGAGTTTAATATCCTCTACAAGCTGCTCAGCTACCCCAAGAAGACCTTTACCCGAGCACAGCTCATGGACGAATTCTGGGGGGCGGATACGGATACCGCGCCCCGGGCGGTGGATGTATATATGACCAAGCTTCGCAGCAAGCTGGCTGCGTGTCAGGATTTTCAGATTGTCACCGTCCACGGGTTGGGCTATAAGGCGGTGGTCAAATGAAGAAGCTGAGCCTTCGCCGGGTGCTTCGGGCCATCAGCAATTATGTGGTATTCTTCCTTACGGTAGCCTTTGTGGTAAGCTGCTGTACCATGCTGTTTGTATCCACCCTTACATCTGACCTGAATATTACGCTTACGCAG
The DNA here is from genome assembly GCA_051867135.1 of Faecousia sp. Lineage (GTDB taxonomy): Bacteria > Bacillota > Clostridia > Oscillospirales > Oscillospiraceae > Faecousia. Next base: position 2,377 of record JBJDYH010000007.1, read on the forward strand.
GAGAATGTTACCGCAGCGGCGAAAATTACCTTTTACAATGTGGTGCTGCTAACCTTGGTTTTTGCCCTCATCGACTATTTGCGCCGCCGCTTTATGGTTGAGCGCCCGGCAAAGCAAATTATTCAGGCTACCAACCGCATTATGCAGGGTGACTTTTCTGTTCGGCTGGAGCATTTCCCCAATGCCCTCGGCGGCAACGATTTTAACCCCATTGTAGACGCTATCAACAATATGGCACAGGAGCTTTCCGGTACGGAAATGCTGCGAAACGACTTTATCGCCAATGTTTCCCATGAACTGAAAACGCCTTTGTCGGTTATGGGAAATTACGCTTCCATGCTGGCAGATCCGGATATTACGGAAGATGAGCGTCGGGAATATGCCGGCGCGCTGAATGCCGCGGTAAAGCGGCAGTCCAGCCTGATTACCAACATTTTGCAGTTAAACAAGCTGGAAAACCAGCAGATTTTTCCCAAAAACCAGCGTTTTCATCTGACGGAGCAGCTATGCCAATGTATGCTCCAGTTTGAGGAGCTTTGGGAAGAAAAGGGTGTGCAAATTGAAACCGATTTGCAGGAGGATGTATTCATCAGCTCCGACCCAGAGCTGCTGAGCCTTGTGTGGAATAACCTGATTTCAAACGCCCTGAAATTTACCCCTGCCGGGGGTACTATCCGGCTTTCCCTGGAAGCGGAGGATGGGTCAGCTTTGGTAACAGTCGCCGATACCGGCTGCGGCTTCGGCAAGGAAGTGGGCAGCCGCCTGTTTGAAAAGTTCTATCAGGGAGATGCCTCCCATACCACCGCCGGAAACGGCCTCGGCTTGGCGCTGGTTAAGCGGGTTGTGGATATTCTCGGGGCGGAAATCAGCGTAGAAAGCGAAATCGGGGAGGGAAGTACCTTCCGGGTAAAGTTGAGGGCATAAGATGAATTGGAAATCCTTGGGGAAAAAGCTCCTCGTTCCGCCTGCGTGGATAACGGTGCTGCTGGTGATATTTACGGCGGCAGCGGTGCCTATGGTCTTCATTTGTGGGCTGGAGGAGTCACCGATAGCCTATGGAGTTTATGCAGTTGCTTTTTATACGGTATGTGTGGTTACTGCTTGGTGCGTATACCGCTTGCCGGATGCCTATAAAAGGCTTCGCCGCCGCGTAGAAGCGAACCCTTTGGGAAACCGATGCCTGACAGACCCGCTGTATAAAACTTGGGTATCCCTTTGGTGCTCTTTTCTCATCAGCCTGCTCTTTGCTGCTTCCCATGTGGTTTCGTGGTATGTTTCCGAAAACCCATGGTATGGGATACTCGCTGCCTATTATGGGATTTTGGCGCTGCTGCGGTTTCTGCTGACAGAGCCTATTCGCGCTGACTCTTATGAACGCCAGCAAAGAAGGGCGAGAATTTGCGGCGGCATTTTGCTGCTGGTAAACTTTACGCTATCCGGCGCTGTGTTGATGATTTTGCACCGAAATCAGGGCTTTGAATATCAGGGATTCCTGATTTATGTCATGGCTATGTATACCTTTTATGCGGTAATCCATGCCATCGTGGATATGGTTCGCTATCGCGGCATGGGAAATCCTGCCCTGAATGCCGCTAAAATTATAAGCCTGTGCGCCGCGCTGGTATCCATGCTAAACTTAGAAACTGCCATGTTTGCCCAGTTCGGGGCGGAAATGGAAGAGAACAATCAGCGCCTGATGGTGGCGCTTACCGGCGCAGGTGTCAGCGCCGCAATCATTACCCTGTCTGTGTGGATGCTCATTCCCCGGGGGAAAAATAAGGAAAACTCTGAATAAATCGTCCGCGGCTGGAGGGCGAATCTTTTGCCACATCCGTTCAGCTGCAAAAATGGGAAATACACAAAGTATTCCTCCATTTTTAGAACTTTCGGCTGAGCCAAAATCTTCTGCCCCCAGCTCTTGCCGATTTCATCAGAGCTTCCCAAGGAGAAAGACTATGGAAGACAATAATACTTTTCACTATACCTACAGCCCCCAGCAGCAGTCTCAGGTAGAGGACATTCGCAGGAAGTATCTGCCCAAAGAGGAAAGCCCGATGGAGACCCTGCTTCGGCTGGATGCGATACCCGGTAAAAAGGCATCCGCTTGGGCGATTGCTCTGGGCATTCTGGGCGCGCTGATTATGGGCACAGGCATGAGCCTTGCCATGACGGAGCTGGGGGAAGCGCTGGGCAGCCTTGCCATGGTACTTGGCGTGATTGTCGGTGTCGTGGGGATGGCGCTGGCAGCCATGGCTTACCCCCTGTACTGCCGGGTGCTCCGTAAGGAGCGCCAGCGGATTGCGCCCCAAATACTGGCCCTCAGCGAGAAGCTGATGCAGTAAATAAACGCTCCCTGCGTAAGTGCGGGGAGCGTTCCTTTCTCTTTCAATCCGGGAAGAACGGCTGCCGATATCCAAGCATATCCTTCCCGGATTTTTCATAATATGCAAAAGCAAGGGGCTGTAAAAAAAGTCCCCAGTAAAAAGCAGGCTGTACCGAAGGGTGCAGC
>JBJDYH010000008.1:0-4879 GCA_051867135.1 Faecousia sp.
CCAACCCCTTGTAGGGGCGGGTCTTGACCCGCCCGTTTGGTACGGATGTGGATTTTAGGTTACGGACGAGCAATGCTCGCCCCTACGATATATATCCGTACACCGTTTAACCCACCATCAAATTCCAATTTATCGGGCAAATGATGAAAACCGATATGCATATTGTCCTTTCCTGCGGGCGGCGTTTCGCCGCCCGCAAAAAAAGTCCTATAAACGGTTGAATCTCCGGGAAAATGCTCTATAATAGACACAAATAGGAGGTGTTGGCTTGAAAAAATTGAAAAATCTTTCCGAAAGCAGCTTCTTGAAACTGTTTTTCGGCTTTTTTACCCTGTGTTTTCTGATAGCGGCGGTCTGTATGCCCGACCGGGGGCAGATGTTTACCGGGCTGTGGAAAATTATGATTACCCCCTGTAAGGTGACTACCAACTATTTCTCCGTAGGCGGCTACAGCGCGACTTTCCTGAATATGGGGTTGGTAGGCGCGGTGTGCCTAGGGCTGTATTTGGTATTTCGCGTCAAGGTGAACAATGTATCTACCTTGGCCTTTATCCTGACGGTGGGCTTCTGCTCTTGGGGCATTAACCTGCTGAATATTATTCCTACCATGCTGGGCGTGGTGGTTTACGGCCTGGTGAAGAAGGAAAAGCTGGGCGGCCTTGTGAACGCCATGCTGTTCTCTACCGGCATTGCCCCCCTGATTACGGAGCTTTTGGTGCGCTATCCCGGCACGGAGCTTCTTGGCTTCAACATTCCCGGGCTGCTGCTGGCTATGGTAGTGGGCTTTATCATCGGATTTTTCCTGCCTGCGGGTCTGGCCCATTCCCCCAAGGTACATAAGGGCTTTGATTTGTACAGCGCAGCCCTGCCTGTGGGCATGACCGCCTTTTTGCTCAACGCCGCACTCTATAAAACCATGGGTCTGGATGTAAACGCCCTGCCCCTGCTCAGCGATATGAGCGTGGCAAGCGGCTTGGTGGTGAATGTGTTCTGCGGCGTGGTGTTCGGCCTGTGCGTGATTATGGCCTTTGTTTTGGGGTGCCGCCCCAAGGACTATTGGCGGCTGCTTTCCGACCCGGAGCTGGTAACCAGCTTCTCCGCCACCTATAACAACGCCACTTTCCTGATGAATGTGGGCGTGTTCGGCCTGTTCATTCTGGGCTACTATAACCTGATTGGGGCAAGCTTCAACGGTGTTACCTTCGGCATTATTTTCTGTATGCTGGCTACCTGCAACTCCGGCTCTCATCCCGGCAATGTTTGGCCCATTATGCTGGGCTATGTGGCAGCTTCTGCGGTATGCGGCTGGCTGTCCCCGCTGGTGGGGGGGACTTTCCAGTACCCCATCAATGCCCAAGCCATTATGGTGGGCCTTTGCTACGCCAACGGCCTGAGCCCCATTGCGGATAAGTACGGCTGGCGCTACGGCTTCCTTGCGGCGGTGCTCCACTATCTGCTGGTAACTTCCGTACCGTCGCTGCACGGCGGCTTCTGCCTGTATAACGGCGGCTTTACCGCAGCCCTCATTTGCCTGCTCCTCGCCCCGGCGCTGGAAAAACTCTCCCGCACCAAGGAAGAAAGAAAAGAGCGCAGGCTGCAAAAGACACACAAATAAACAAATTCCCTCGGAATGTTCACCATTCCGAGGGCTTTTCGTATGTAGGGGGTTGTAGGGGCTGGTCTTGACCAGCCCGAAACCGAAAAGCCACCACCGCAGAAAACGGGGTGCGGTAATCGGGCGGGTCAAGACCCGCCCCTACAATAAGAGGTGCAAAGCCGCACCATGATTACTTCATAAACTTATCGATGGCTTCGCAGAGGTCATCCACGGCGGAGTTGTCTCCGGCGGAGACGGCATCCACCATGCAGTGGCGCATGTGGTCTTTCAGAATCACCTTGCCGGTACTGTCCAAGGCCGAGCGCACGGCGGCAAGCTGAATCAGCACCTCGCTGCAATCGCAGCCCTCCTCCACCATCCGTTTTACCTTCTCCAGATGGCCGATGGCTCGCGCCAAGCGGTTGATGACCGCCTTTTGGTTTTCGTGGACATGACCGTGGCTGTGGGCAATGCCATGGGCGTGCATATAGGCGTGGTCATGCTCGTGGTCATGTTCGTGGTCATGCTCGTGGTCATGTTCGTGGTCATGGGTATGCGCTTCCATAGCGAAGCCCCCTTTCCATTCTCTATTATGCATTTCAGTTTTCGTCAAAGGTTCGATAAATTGGAATTTAGCGCTGCACCAAATGGGTGCCCGTAGGGGCCGATGCCCACATCGGCCCGTTGGGGTGTTACGGATTCGCCGCAGTTCCGTAGAAGCATCGTCGTGCTTTCTGCGGGGCGATGTGGGCATCGCCCCCTACATTCACCCAATCCACACCCCGGTAAATTCCAATTTATCCCTTTCCTTAGGAAAGCCTATAGGTACATTGTTTATTATAAGGGCAAACCCCTTTTGGTGCAAGCCCCCCAGGGGGATGCCGGGTTTAATCTTCTTCGTCCTCAAACCGGGCGGCGGTGAGGGGCCGGAGAACGCCGTAGGCATCAAAGCGGGTGTCGTTGCCGTCGGCAATAAATACCAGCTTGATCTGCACATCCTCGTCAAGCCCGGTTTCCCCGGCAAGCTGGGCGGCATCGGAAGCGGAGCGTCCGGCAAGATACATACGGCTGCGGCCTTCGGGCAAATCAAAATCCGGCTCTTGCGCCACAAAGGAAATGGCGAAGCTCTCCGTAGCGCAGGATTCCACCAGCTTGGCCGCCGCATTGGCGATGGACTCCTCCCGGTTGCCCTTAAAGGCCAGATTGTTGGTATCGGGATACCAGAAGTAGTCAAATACTACCTCGTCAAAGCCCATGCTTTTCAGCTCCAGAGCAATTTCCGTCAGGTAGTTCATCGTGCCGTCGCTGTTGGGGCTGAGCCAGTAGCAATTATCCTCGTCCATGTACAGGTAGCGGTTGGACTCGTGGTGCAGCCCGTAGGGTACATTGTCAAGGCCGTAGCGCTGGTCTTTGAAGGCGGGGAGCCTCGCAATGAGGTAAGCGCCCTGGGCATCCAGATAGGTGATCAAATCGTTTACCTGAGAGATATTGACGCTCTTGGAGGCGTAGATACCCACGGAGCTGCTGTACAGAAAATAGCCGTAGATATCCTTGACATCCAGCATCACCGGCGTGCCGGACTGGATATGGGCTGCCTGCTGCAGCACCAAGTCAAATTCCTTTTCCAGCATTTCTACATCGGCGTAGTAGCCCGAAAGCTGCACCAGCTCCGTAGAAACCTCCGTTTGCTGCTGCCCCTCGCCGATAACGATATTCACATTGGGCACGGAGGGCTTTACCGCCTCCACGCCGGAAATATCCTGAGAGGACAGACTGAAATCAAATTTGACACCGTCTCTGGAATACACCACATAGCGGTCCAGCCACAGCGTCCATATCAGGGAAAACACCAGAGCCAGCAGCGCGAGAATCACGGCAAAAATGCCCAAGCCCTGCAAAAAGCGCCGGGTGCGATAGGATAGGTTCATGCTTACTCCTTTTTGGCGGCAACGCACCGCCAGTCTTCTTTTTCGTGAATTTCCGTAACGGTCAGCCCCGCTTTTTGGAGGGCTGACAGGACATCATTTAGCCTTACATCCAAAATGCCGGAGCAAATCAGAGTGCTGCTTTCGTCCATAAGTCCGGGCAGCACCGGGGACAGGGCGATGATCACATCCGCTACGATGTTTACCAGCACAATATCATAGCGGTTTTCCCGCAAACGCTCCATGAGGGCGGTGTCCTCGGTGACATTTCCCGTCAGGGCGGTGAACGCCGGGGCGGAAAAGCCGTTGTAGGCGGCGTTCTCCCGGGCAATGTCCTCGGCTTTGGGGTCAATGTCCACGCCGATGGCGGCGGCGGCTCCCAAACGCAGAGCGGCGATGGACAAAATGCCGCTGCCGCTGCCCAGGTCAAGGCAGCTTGCCCCCGGCCGGAGCTTGCGCTCCATGACCTCCATCACCATCTGGGTAGAGGGGTGCGCCCCCGTGCCAAAGGTCAGGCCGGGGTCTAATATCACCGGCAGACGGCCTGCCAAATCGTAATCTTCCAGCCAGTAGGGGATGACCACCAGCTTTTCCCCCAAAACCTGAGGGGGGTAGCTGTCCTTCCAGCTTTCCTCCCAGTTGGTATCCGCAAGGCTCGTTTTTGTCAGCTTCAGGCTGCCGAAAGAACCCCCCTTGCGCCCTTTCAGGTCTTCCAAAAGGCTTTCCAAATGGGTTAGACCTTGGGTATCCGTATCTTCCAAATAGAGCTTGATCCGGGAAAGACCCTGCAAAGAACGCTGCAGGTCTTCATCGATATAATCCCAGTAGGCCCGGTTTTCTTCCAAAAAGGTTTCAAACTCGCTCTGATCCTCCATGACCAAATCGGAAAAACCGCCGGCGGTCAGAGCCTCCGCCACGGCCTCAATGGACTCGGAGCGGGTTTCTATGGATATTTCCAGCCATTGCATGGCAAAATCCTCCTGTGCGCATGGTTTACCATCCCCATTCTAGCGCAAAACCGGAAAAAAGGCAACGCATAGATTGTGAATTTTTCTTTTTCCACTTCCTATTTTCCCCGGTTTGGTATATAATGAAGATTGCATATCGACTTTTCCCAGCAAAGGGACAAATCGGATTTTACCGCCGCACCAAATGTGTGACCGTAGGGGCCGATGCCCACATCGGCCCGTTGGGGTGTTACGGATTCGCCGCAGTTCCGTAGAAGCATCGTCTTGCTTTCTGCGGGGCGATGTGGGCATCGCCCCCTACATTCACCCCCTTGGGTTCGCGGCGGGAGCAAGCTGTAAAGTGTAGTAACATACTTTACAGATTGTGTAAGGACATGGTTTACAGTTTT
>JBJDYH010000009.1:0-4867 GCA_051867135.1 Faecousia sp.
TTTGCCTTTTTCGAGCATATTGTTTCCTCCTTAGAGGGATCACTGCTGGGCAGGTACGTCCTCTTCCAACTCCATAATATCTTCGAGCTTGCAGTTCAGCCCTTCGCAAATGCGGATGAGCACATCCGTCGTGATGTTCTCACCTTTCCCGAGTTTGGCAACAGAGGCTGAACTGATATTGCATTCCCGTTTCAAATCCTGCTTATTCATTTCGCGATCAATCAGCAGTTTCCAGAGTTTTTTGTACGTGATACGCATTATTCTTCCTCCGATAAAACAGTCAACATTAGTAAACTTCATTCAGAAAACCGTATCTACTACCATCACCACGTCGCTTGGTGAAGGTAATAACATTAGCACCACTACTCTCATAATCCAAATTTGGGATGTGGTCTAAATTCTCAATAATTATCAACTGTCCTTCCTGATGATTCATGAAATAGGTGAACAGTCCAGCACGCATGCTCTCAGGTGCATCCTCTGACACTTCCTCATCAAGACCGTGAAGCGGTGTATCAATAATAAGGAGACCAGGATTGTATAGCGCGTGCTCCATGAAGAATTTTCTGAACATCAGCGCAACCACTGTATTCAAGTAAGAGCGGTACCCCTTCCCGTGGCTGGAGGACTTTGACTCTCCATTGACCTCAATATCGAAAGTCGGGATGTCAAACCGGGCAGCGGTGAAATTATGATATCTGCATTCTGTCAGGATACTTTCCGCATTTTCTGTCATGCCGGTTTGGAATTCACTGTCAAAGTAGTCCTTCGGATGATATACCAGCGGCGTTTCGGTTTCTTCTGTAGCATCATAGTTGTCAATGTCCGTTTCCCAATCTTGGGCATAGGCAGCAACAACACGCATTTCCTCGGATAGTCGGACGTATGCTTTGAGTGCATTAATCGAGGACTCCAATTCAGCAGACTTCGGTTTCAGTTCATCTTTTATCAGCCTGTCGATATCATCACGTTCCTGACGGAGTTTTTCCAGCAGGGCTTCTATTTCTTCTTTCTCCAACTGGACATTCTTCTCTGCGGTATCAAGCCCCTCTAACTGCGCAATGATCCTCGTCAGTTCTGCCTTGGATGCATCAACATAAGTTGCCTTCTTACGGTGAACGATTTTCCCTTCACAGAAAGGACAGGTCGATACCGTGGGGAGTTTCTTCGTTTCTTGTTCTCCTTCAACGATGAACGAGAGCCGCTGGATATCAGCCTTATACTGACTTCTCAGATATTCATAACGAGAAAGCAGAACGTTGCATTGGGCCAGCCGCTTTTCTCCCTTCATGATTTCGCCGAGGAGGCTCTTGCTTTTATCCAACGCTGCAGAAATGGATTGTTCTGTCGCATTCAACGAAGAAACCATATCTGTAATGGCCTGCTCAACATTGACTCCGACAAACTGCTGCATCTGCTTTTCGAGTTGCTCACGGCGATCTGAGGCTATCTGGATTTTCCCGCTCAGATATTCTTTAACAGCCTCGCGTCGAGCTTTCTTGATTTCTTTCTTCGTCTGAGCATCGGCGTTTCCAAAATCATGCCCATATAAAAGATACAGAAGCGAAGATAAGAACGGCGTCTTCTCGTAATTGTCTGTGGGCTCAAAGATTGCTTCCTCCGAATCAATACGGCCCTCTTTGATATAGACCAGCCGCAGGAGACTCGCCCAAGTCATACGTTCCTTATCGAACCGGGCATTCTTTGTCACTTCCGGCTCCTCATCGAAACCAAGAAGCTGCATCATGATCTCATTCAAAACCGGTTTTGGATTCTTCGCCGTCTTCGGCGGCTTTTTTAGCGCATAGATACCACCCTCAATCCAGTCGATGTCCGGCGCGGATACTTCCACGGAGTTTTTGCCGACTTTTCTGGAAATAGTAATATCGCCTTCGTCGGTGCTCAGAACAACAACGGCCTCATTGAACCCTGATGACTCTTTAAATGGCGTCTTAAGATGTTTCATGTCTCCACCGAAAACAAACTCGATGCATTTTACGATGCAGGACTTTCCCGTATCCGAACGTCCCTGAATGATATTCAGGCCCTCGGTGAACTCGACGAATGACGTCGGCTTCGTATCGCTCTTCGCGATGACCTTTTTGATATAGAATCCTGCCATGTCATTCACCTCCTGAGAGATTCCTCGGACGTTGTGTTAATTACCGCCATAATATCCTCGTCTTTCATGAATCGATATCTTGCGGCTGTCATCTTTGCCAGCCGTTTATAATCTGTGGCATACTGCGTGACCATATTCTCGGCTATACCTTTTCCGGCAGGCGTAATCTGATAGGAGAATCCCTTTTCAGATGTGAGCGCTTTCACAGCCCCATTCAATACAAGTTCCCGTAAGGCTATCTGAGTCTTGTTCCTGCGCGAGGCAAATTCGCTCAATCCAAACTCATTATTCCCGTGCAGTACTTCATCGGAAAGCCCAAAGTCTCTGCTATAGATAGTCATTACATCGTAGGCGGCAATACGGTCTACCGTCATGGGAACGTCTCCGGTAACCGAAAGCAGCAGCATAAGCCGGAGAGACACTTCAAAAGTGGAGTTAAACAGTTTCTGCATCTCTTCGCACCCACGACTCTATCGTTCCGTCATTCACGAGAATATGACAGATTCCTTTCCGTTCCATATTTCCGATCAGATTGCGGATCTGGACCAGAGTTGACAGGTCCAGTCTCGTGTTTGTGATTTTCTCCAGTACAGCAATGAGACGGTCATATCCCGTATCATAGCGTTTACGATACGTCATGTTGATCCCTTGCCATGCGTCTTTTTTCAATAGGTCAAACTCGTCGTCGCCGTCATCAAAGATGTCCCGAATCGAATGCTGGATACCTTCTGCACTGAAATAGCATTCTTGCTGGTCCGCGAAATCCTCCCGACACCAATTTGGCAGAGAAGGAAGGTCATCTTCTGTAATAACGCGATCTGTGATCTTCAGAGCCTCAGCATAAACATCACACAATGCCTGAAAACACTTCAGCCCCTTTTTCGCATCGTCCGGGAAGATCTCTTTTCGTATGATAATCTCCTCACCGCAAATATGTAGCTTGTCGCCTCTGCGCTCGATTGTCGCAGGGGCGATATCTTTTATCCGCTTTCCGGTTTCCTTCCGTTTGTAATCCAAGGTGGTTACATCGTCGTCCTTACCTTCGGCACGAAGGTTTACGATCTGGAACATGATGTTTGCGCAGATTTCTGCGACATTATCCGGATGAGCATCAAAGCCATATTCAGCGACATCCGCTGCTATCTGCTGACGCGCATCAAAAGAATAGGAGGATTCTACGTATTCCGCGAAGTGTTGTTCATCCGACCTTTGAAGAAGGATAGCAGCGTCTTCCTGTGAAATCTTCAAGCGCTTGCCATTATAGATGCCTTGAAGTGCTGGAGTGGACTTGGCATACAGAGGATTAACCTCTTTTCCATTTTGCCCAAGGGATTCGAAGGCAGTATCTTCGAGGATAGCATCGGTAAGTTTTAGGACGCACATTGCTGCGTCTTCTTTTTTATTTGTCCGGTACTTATGGAAGATGTGAACTAAATCGCAAAACCTCACCAGGCGCTTCCTCCTTTCATGTATGCAGTGATGTATGCCACTGTATGCGACTGTAGGCGGCTTTCACGAGTATTCTTTTATACTATGCATGCGAGCTGAAGATAGGGAGATCTTCCCGCAGAGCACACTGTTGATATTGTATCACACTTGATCGCCATCTTCAACATCTTAGCTGCGATGGCAGACAAAAAAGTTCGGATGCACGATTAAAAGTTTCCCTGAAGACGGTGAAATGACTCACCCAGAAAACTCAGACTGGATGGTGAAGCGAAAATGATGAGCAAAAAAGACTGGATCATGAATTTGGAGAACGCAGCCGCTGAGGTTGCCGCCCTTTTAGTGAAGGAAACGGTGCAGCACGTTCTCCAGAAATACAGTGCAAGATCGACTGAAGACTTGAGTCCCTACTATTACAGCGAGGCGTTCGATGAATTGTATTTCATTGCCAACGATGCCCGCGACTGAGGACGCCCCGATAGAAAAGGTTGGAGCCTTCCTCCAAAAGGCCCCTATACCATGCGGCGCTATCACTCAAATCTGCATTCAGCTCTTTAACCCGGCGATGGAAAATCTGGCCAACTACCTGTCGGCTCAGCTTTCCTTCAAGCTCCTTGGCGATCTCAGAATACGAGCAGCCGCCCCGGAGGACCATCCTCACTATAGCGTCATCGAGTCGTCGCGTGGTTCTGGCATAGGCACTGGCAAATTCGATCTCGGGATAGTAAACGCACCCGCAACCAGTGGCTTCGCATTTGCTCTTTCTGAATTCCAGAGAGACGGTGATAAGCGCAGCATCCTTACCACGACAGACTACATCTAGGTAATCCCGGTGCATGTTTCCCTGATTGCGGACCGATTGATTCCCACATCGTGGACAACTCGGACGGGCTTTCAAGGGCACAAGGATACAGAAGAAATGATCCTTGTCACCTTTCCCGGATATAACCAAGAGCTCAGGTTGATTTAGTTCCCTCGTCCGCCGTTCATCAATCACATATTTCCCACTGTTCATCCGACTCCCCACCTTGACCGTTATTACTAACCATATCTTACCACCAAATTCATTACAAATCTACTGCGCTATTCGCAGCCTTTCTGTATAGTGTACAAGCCCCTATCGGGCATGTAGATAGACCCGTCCCGAGCACGACGTTAAAAGGCTCCGGGTCCCCAACGTGATCGCTCCGAGTGCACAGAAAGGAGCTGTTCGCCACAGCGGTGACACCGACAACTGAATACTAAGCCAGCACGCGAACAGCTGGACGCAACTTGAAGCGGAGACATTGTTCTCTCGCA
>JBJDYH010000010.1:0-4860 GCA_051867135.1 Faecousia sp.
CCGGGAGTACCGCGCCTACGATAAGGGGCAGAGCTGGAAGATGGATTTGGAAATCAACATCGACGAGTGCATGACCCCTGGCCCGTGACCGTGAACACTTCATTCGGCTCATGGAATACAGCGGCTACGAGGTGCGCTGGGAGGACACCCGGAAGTATATCACCTACACCACCCCGGAAGGTCACAAATGCCGGGATATCAAACTGAATGGATTAAAGTATCAAAAGGAGGTTATGGAATATGAGTTCCGAGTACGGGAAGAAATCTGCCACAGAAATGCGGCAGGCGCAGAAGGATATGATTTCGAAAGCGGAATCGGTGCAGCCCACGGTGGCCGTGATGGAACCGAACTGGAACGCCCTGATTGCTTCGCAGAAAGCACAGGTCAAGACCCTGGGCGAGATTCTGGAGAAGTTCGATACCCTGACCACGGAAGAACGGCTGCGGGCGCATTTGGAAATGCAGCTTCAGATTCTGCGTTCGGATGGGAAAGCCAGCGCGGAAGTGATGGAGCAGTACCGGCAGACGATGATGCAGGAGGCGAAGAACACCGCATCGACGGTGACGGAGCTTACCAGGGAGTTGGAGAAACAGGCTGGGAACCTGAACGAGAAGTTTGGGAAAGCCATCTCACAGGAGCAGGAACGGATGAAAAATACTTCGAAGAAGCTGTTCTGGATCTCGATGGTCCCCAGCCTGATCTTGGTAGTCTGGGAACTGGTGCGGCATATCTGGCTGCTGACCTGACCAATATCATCGATGACCATCCCGTGGAGGACAGTACCACGAAACACTTCCGTCCCGAGCGGAAGAAGCACACAGGCCCCACCATGAGCGGAATGTAAAAACTTTGACCGGCGGGCAAGCGTCGGTTATTCACTTCTAAACAATCGTTTTTCTGTCAATACTTTTCGAAGAAAGGATGGTTTTGTGTATTGAACTTCATAGTTCGAATTTATCTTGGTGAAAAACAGGTGGAACCATCCGATCTTCCGCAGATCACTATCAGCAATCCCACGATCGATCGTATTGTGAATGATATTGTTGACCGTGTGGGATTTGAGGATGCGGATGATTCCCCGTGATCATCACGGAAGGGGGCGTGAGACAACACCTTCCTCACCCCCTTCCATTTTTCGCCATACATACAAGGAAATATATTTTCTGTTGCGTAATACGAGGAAGTGTGATATAATCCCTTCACCAAAGCAAAGAGGTATTCACGATGTTGGCAACGAAGAAAAAAATCAAGCTCAGTAACATTCTGGAGCTTTCCCACTATATGCGCATCGTCATTGATGACTGCGTGGAAACGGATGAGGATGGCAACTACCTGATCAATGTAGGCTACCTGCGCGTATCCACGGATAAACAGGCAGACGAGGGCTATGGTCTGGACATTCAGGAGAAAAATGTCATCTCCCTGTGCAAAAGCAAAGGCATGACAAATTTGGTACTGTTCATTGACGATGGCTACACCGGCACCAAAATGGAACGCCCTGCCCTGGATGGCATCAAGGCCATGATCAACGATTTCAATGACGGCAGCACCTCCATCCGTATCAGCGCCATGGTGGTCAACAAAATGGATCGTCTGGGCAGAACGCTTCTGGGTACGCTGCAATTCCTACAGGACTATCTGTTCGCCCAGAGTGACAGCAAGAGTTCCATCAATCGAAACAAGCAGTGCATCAGCTTCTACTCCGTAGACGAACCGGGATGCAGCTTTGACAAAAAGACCCCCATGGTAACCTTCATGCTGGGCATCTTCTGTACTCTGGCAGAATTTGACCGTGACACCATTGTTGACAAGCTGCGAAACGGACGAAAGGCCCGTGTGGAATCCGGCAAATGGCTTGGCGGCGGCAATGTCCCCTATGGCTACCGGTACGACAAAGAGCAATCAAAACTGATTGTTGTCCCGGAAGAGGCGGAAAAAATCAGAGAAGTTTTCCGTCTGTACATTGAGGAAAAAATGCCGCCCCAGAAGATTGCCGACCGCCTTGGCTTCAGCAGCGACAAGCGCATCACCGATATTCTGAAACGAAAATCTCTCACCGGCTGCATCATTCATCTGGGAGAAGAATACAAGGGGGAACACGAAGCCATCATCTCTCTGGAGCGTTGGCAGGAGGCGCAGGATGAACTGGAAAAACGCAGTGCCCACCGGGCAGAGTCCAACCACCTGCTCTCCGGTCTGCTGGTCTGCGGGGAATGCGGCGCCAAGATCCGCTACCAGAAGTGGAACAAAAACGGAGATTGCAAACTGGTCTGCTATTCCACCCAAAAGTCCAAGCCTTCCCTGGTCAAAAGCGAATCCTGCGACAGTGAACGCTTCTGGGCATCGGATGTGGAAGACGCGGTGATCGCGGAGCTGTTCCGCATGACCTATCTGGGAAACGATGACAACAAAAAGTCTGCTTCCTACATTGATCCCACCGAATCCCTGACACGGGATCTGAAGGAAGCCAAGCGAAAGCTGTCCCGGCTGTATGATTTGGAGGATGACGATGACGAGGTTCTTTTGGAGAAGATTCAGTCCCTTCGTTCCCGGATCAAAAATTTGCAGCACCAGATCACCAGTGAGGAAGAAAAGAAGCGCATCACACGAAAAGTGGAAAAGGCAAAAACGATCTTCCGCAGCTTGGAATCCACCTGGCCCCATATGACCGACAAGGAAAGGCAATCGGTCTGTCAGGAGCTCATCGACCGCATCGTGATCCACAAAGACGGCGTAATCGATGTGCATCTGAAGCTACGCAGCTATCTTGTGAATCAGTAAAACAGCCGAAATTCCACCGATTTAGGGGGATTTCCGGCGCAAATCATATATCCTCCCCTTTCCACAATCGTGCCCATGATTGCGGGAGAAATCCGCAGGTATTTAAGAGACAACAGCGCCATTCGGGTGAGCAGGTCTATCCGGGATGTGGCCTACCGGGTGCTCCAATGCAAGGAAAGTATGCAGCTGGAGCTGGGGCGGGACCCCAAGCTGGAGGAGCTGGCCGCCCGGCTGGAGCTGAGCGTGGAAGAGGTCAGTCAGGCTTTGGACGCGGTTTGCGCCCCGGTAAGCCTGTACGACCAAATCTATGCCGACGGCGGCGATCCGCTGACGGTGATGGATCAGGTGCGGGATACCAAAAATTCGGAAGCGAATTGGATGGAGCATATCACCTTGCGGGATGCCTTCCGCAAGCTGGGAGACCGGGAAAAGCAGATACTTTCTCTGCGCTTTGTAGGGGGCAAGACCCAGATGGAGGTAGCAAGCATTGTGGGCATTTCTCAGGCTCAGGTATCCCGGCTGGAAAAAAACGCCATCGGCGCTATGCGCAAAAGCGTCAGCGTGTCATAAATTGGAATTTGGCGAATTGGCTATTGTAGGGCGGGGGCTTGCTCCCGCCGCGAACCCAAGGGTGTGAATTGTGTGAATGTAGGGGCGAGCATTGCTCGTCCAGCTCCCACTCTGGGCGGTGCGTCGCGCAGCGAATCCAAATCCTAATGATTGCCGGTGGCAATCATACCATAATTCCGGTGCTGTCAGCTATGCTGACTGAGAGGGCAAACGCACCTTATTTTCTGCGGAGGTAGGTTTTGGGTTTCGGGCCGGTCAAGACCGGCCCCTACAGCGGTGCGGTTATGCACCAACCCCTTGTAGGGGCGGGTCTTGACCCGCCCGTTTGGTGCGGATGTGGATTTTAGGTTACGGACGAGCAATGCTCGCCCCTACAAATTGCGCGCTAAATTCCAATTTATCCCTTTGCCGAGAAAAGCGGATTCGCACATAATACATAATGAAATATAGGAATAATCCCCAAAAGCCGCGCATAAGCTTTCCCAAATCCTTTTTCTGGGGGTATGGCTATGGGCTGTAAGTTTACGCAGCTTCAGTGCAAGGAGGTAATCTGCCTGTGTGACGGAAGACGGCTGGGATTTATCTCCGATGTGGTGGTGCAGCTTCCCTGCGGGCAGGTGGAGGCCATTATCGTGCCGGGGCCTTGCCGCTTTTTCGGCATTGCCGGGCGGCAGGATGATTTTGTCATTCCCTTCGACTGCATCCGCCGCATTGGGCCGGATATTGTGCTGGTGGATGTGTGTCTGGACAAATGCCGGGTTCCCAGAGCAAAACTGGGCCTTCCTTTTTGAAAAAAGACGGAATATTTCTTGATTTTTTTGGAAAAAATACTTGCAAACCCGAAAACTTTCTACTATAATAGTTCGGCATGGGCATTGCCCGTGACATTATTTACACCACACACCCGGTGATCGGGTCGCTCCTGTGCATGAAAATGCGGGCGGCGCGAAATGATCGGGGTGGAGGACAAAACAAAAGGAGAAAATCAAAATGGCTGTCGTATCTATGAAGCAACTGCTGGAGGCCGGCGTACACTTCGGTCACCAGACCCGCCGCTGGAACCCCAAAATGGCTACCTACATCTACACCGAGCGCAACGGTATCTACATCATTGACCTGCAGAAGACCGTGAAGAAGCTGGAGGAGGCCTACAATTTCGTTCGTGACGTGTCCGCCAATGGCGGCAACATCCTGTTCGTCGGCACCAAGAAGCAGGCTCAGGATGCCATCAAGGAAGAGGCTATCCGCTGCGGTGGTTACTATGTCAACGCCCGCTGGCTGGGCGGTATGCTCACCAACTTCCGCACCATGCGCACCCGTATCGACCGTCTGGCTCAGCTGAGAAAGATGGAAGAGGACGGCACCTTCGCCATGCTGCCCAAGAAGGAAGTCATCAAGCACCAGGGCGAAATCGACAAGCTGGAGAAGTACCTGGGCGGCGTGAAGGAAATGAAGAAGATTCCTGCCGCTATGTTCATTGTTGACCCCCGCAAGGAGCGCAACGCCAT
>JBJDYH010000011.1:0-4854 GCA_051867135.1 Faecousia sp.
TAAACATTTTCTGGAATGTAGAATTTCTCGTCCGGATCTGCATGTAAATTTGCATACTGCGTGGAAATCTCACCGGCTCTGCCCCGATAACCTGGATCGATGGCAAAGAATAATTCCCCGAAGATCTTAGAAATCTCTCCACGGTTGATCTCGTCTATGATGAATATGTACTTTTTCAGTTCTTCTTGTTTACCCCTTGCCTTTGACACCACGCCTTTCTTTGCCTTGATTGCCTTATAAATCGCAAAATCATACGAATATGCCTGCGTTGCAAAGGATTTCCCGAAAAAGGCCGTGATGTCTTTGATCTTGGTGAACTTCACATCTGCCTCAAGCATTCTCCGAATCTCATCCACATTGAGGGAGAGTTTGTTGACTGTCGCATTTCCCGGAATGGATATGTTGATATGCTTGTCATCTACGCTCGTAATACAAAACTCGTTACCATTGATGGTTTTAAAGGTGTCAACCCCGAGTTCGATCCCAGCGAAAAAGTCCATCATGGACTCTTGAACAGAAACCTCCTTTTCGATGGCTTCCTTTGATTTTTGAGAATCCTCATAGTTTTTCCTGGCACGGGCTACAAACTTCTTGAAAATACCATCCTGTAATTCAAAACCCATCGTGCCGTCATCATTTACTTTAGGCCGGAGTCCTTCAACAAAATCCGAATAGTCATAGCTCGGGTGGAACTGAACAAATTCCACCTGTTTTTTCTGTTCATCCGTTAGAAGAGTGTAGTCATCGAAATAGCCATTGCTGATGATGTCCGCAGCGATTTCCTTGGCAAGGTATGATTTACCGGTTCCGGGAGCACCACGGAATATCAAATTCTTTGATTCAATCAGCATGGAAGAGTAGGGATTTCTGTATCCCTTGAATTGCTGTACAAGTTCCTCCTGAACAGCCGCCTCAGTCTCGGCTGTGTCTGTTTCCTTCTCGTCTTTTTCCCGATAGGTAAGGACGAACTGGTCACCCGAATTGCCAAAGCGCTTCAAACATTCTTGCACAAAATAGATCGTTGAGAAAATGTTCCAGCAATAGATAACAAACTGCCTGCCATTATCATAGCTGTAGGTCAAATATTCTATTGTGTTGCGATGCTTCTTGAATTCATCCACACTTGAGTAAATACCGCAGATCATATCATTGGACGGATTATATTTGCAGATAGGAAAGCTCTCTTTGTCCTCAACTGACATGGCCGCAAGCTGTTTCTCGAAAACCTGGCAGGCGATACGTGGAAGCGTCTGGTTAGAATTTCTTCTTTCGCCCTTACTGTAGGCACGCTTAATTTCCTCGCCATCCGCTTTTCTAAAGCATGCACCAAGTGGCTTATAATTGTCGCCAAGGCTGAGATTATCCATTGTAAAACGCTCATCTGTGGAGACGATACTTTCGGCAGAAATCGTCAACTCAAATTTCTCCTGCTTTGTTTCAATGGTAAACCCTTGCCCCTGCAGGTAATTCTTCGCCTCGACAGCATTGAATCCGTCTGTCGAAATATCTGCTCCACTCGCGATATGTGCAGCCACAGCTATTACATACTTCGGCGGATATTTCTTGCCATCCTCCGTCACCAGTGTATATTTCGTGCTCTGATTATGAAATGGCACACCGTTTTCATCGATGTACTTCAACGCATCGATGATGTCTTGTTCTTTTATCTTTGGAATAGCCATGTTGTACCTCCAACACTCTATTATCGCGGACTTATTCAGCAGCTATATCAACTCTTTTTATCGTGCAAATCCCGATAAAGCATATCTGCAAGCGCGGCCTGCACTGCATGGTATTTCTTCGCATCTTGGAAGAGCTGAATATACGCTTCCTGATTCTCCATATATGCGGCCATCGCGGTCTCATCAAAGATACCAGGGAACACGCTTCTATGATACACCTGTTGATCATCAGTCTGCGCCGCTTTCTGCACATCCTCGTCTTTCTTCATACGGTTATACAGGTCTTCGACGATGACCCGGTCCGCGTCAGTGAATTCTCCCATGAATTCCTCATTAATGCGCTGAATGATCTCGTCCAGAGGACTGAGTTTTTCTTTTTTTGCGCCAGCCCTTTTCGGATTGGTTGGTGCCCACGATCCGGACTGATCATCCAGTTCAATTGCGCCTTCGAAGGTCTTGGCCAAATGGTAGTATTCCAGTTTCACGCGGTTATCAAGGTTAAACTCGATGGTCGGGTCGCCAGGAAGCAGCTTTGCCAAATAGGAGCAGAAGATATACTCGTGGTGAAGCTCCTTATCAAACATCCTTGTGATTTGGCTGATGTAGTTATACCACTTCACCAGGTTGCGCACCTCGCGCCGGAACTGGTACCGCTGCTCCTGATCCAGCGCATTGTACTTTTGCGCCACAGGAAGAAGCGCATTGGAAATCTTAGCCTGTGTAGAATTTGATGCTCTGACATCCTCATCAATATAGATTGCAGTAACTTTGTCGATGTCCTCCTGCGTATACACGCCATAGTCATGCAGAATACGCTGTGTGGTGTAAATCAGGTCAAAATTGATCTCCTCATCCAGGCTGGTCTCCCGGTAGAACTGCTGGAATGCCTCCTTGATGCGTTCCACAGGATTGACGAAATCCAGGACGTAGGTATCTTCCTTACCGGGATAGGTGCGATTCAGGCGGCTGAGCGTCTGCACCGCTTTCACATCACGCAATTCCTTATCGACGATCATGGTGTGAAGAAGTGGTTCGTCAAACCCGGTCTGATACTTTTCCGCAACAATAAGAATGTCGCCCTCATCGTGGAACACAGCCTTGGTCTGGCTTTCTTTCACTGGATTACCGTTGCTGTCCACGTTCATATTGCTTTCGGTATATTCCTTCCCGTCAGGCTCATCCGGATCTTTCAGAGCACCACTGAACGCAATCATGATCTCAACATCATCATAGTTGTTGTCACGAAGATATTTCTTAATGGTGTGATAGTATCGAACTGCAGCGAGACGGGATGCAGTAACAACCATCATTTTGCCCTGACCGCCGATTTTCTTCTTGGTGATATCGCGGAAGGTTTCAACGATAATAGCGGCCTTCTGCTCCAGATTGTGCGGATGCAGTTCCTCATACCGTTTGATGGTCTTAATTGCCTTGGATGTCGGTACATCCGGATTCTCCGGTGTATTGCTGGCAATCTGATAACACATCTTATAAGTGACATAGTTCGCCAGCACGTCCAGAATAAAGCCTTCTTCAATGGCCTGCTTCATGGAATAGATATGGAAGGGATGGAAAGAACCATCCGGATATGGCTCACCGAAAATCTCCAGTGTTTTGCCCTTTGGCGTCGCAGTGAACGCAAAGAAGGAAAGATTTCTGTGCCGTCCCTGCGAAAGCATTTCCTGTACAAGGATATCCTTGTTATCGATTTCATCTTCGGCCTTGCCTTCGAGCTCAGCATACTCCTTCAGGGCATCCTCTACATCCGCAAGAGCGGTTTTTAGTTTCATGGCACTCTGACCGGTCTGACTGGAATGCGCCTCGTCCACGATGATGGCAAAGTGCTTTCCGGCAGTATCTTTTACCTGATCATAGATGACCGGGAACTTTTGCAGTGTAGTGACGATGATACGCTTGCCATCGTTGATCGCGTTTTTCAAATCCTGAGATGACTTCTTCTCGTCAATGGTCACGACAGTACCCAGCGTGTGGTCAAAGCTGGAAACCGTAGCTTGCAACTGCTGATCCAGCACGCGCCGGTCAGTAACGATAATGACGCTGTCGAATATGGCCTCATTGTTCGCATTGTGCAGACTTGCCATACGATAAGCCGTCCATGCGATGGAGTTGGACTTGCCGCTTCCTGCACTGTGTTGGATGAGATAGTTATGTCCGGCACCGTTTTCGCGCACATGATCCACCAGTTTTCGGACAACATCCAGCTGATGGTAGCGGGGGAAGATGACCTTGGTTTTGGTCTCAATCCTCTGGGAGCCATCCGGATTCTTAGTTTTCTTTTCTTCCTTCTGGACATTGATAAACTTTTGGATGATGTCCAGCAGCTTGTCCTTCTGCCAGACCTCCTTCCAGAGGTAGCTGGTCACATAGTCACCATCTTCTGTTGGGGGATTGCCCGCACCGCCGTCCCTGCCTGCGCCGTTGCTGCCCTGATTAAAGGGGAGGAACGGGGTCTTGTCACGGTCAATAACCGTTGCCACTGCTGCTTCATAAAGATCAACGGCAAAATAGGCCAGAATGCGCTTGTTCTGACCAAAGCACGGTTCCTTGGGATCGCGGTTATACATCCACTGGCGTTTGGCATCATCGATGGACTGGCCGGTAAGCTGATTTTTCAGCTCAATCGCCACAATCGGGATGCCGTTCAGCGCCAGCATCATATCAACGGTGTTATTGTTCGTTTCCGAATAATGCCACTGCCGGATGCACTGGCAAACATTCTTCTTGTAATTTTCCACCGCCAATGTGTTCAAAGTAGACTCAGGAGCAAAATAGCAGACAGAGAACTGAACGCCGCGATGCTTGAAGCCGTGGCGCAGCACTTCGATCAAACCGACCTGCTGCACAGCGCTATCGAACGCCTTGTAGAACTGGCGAACCGGATCAATGTTGCACATCCGCTCAAAGCGACGCCATGCCATCGGCTGGCTGTTTTTTACGAAGTCAGTCAGTGTAACGATATCCAGCGCCATACCGCGATACATGTCATTGCGATAGCCGGAGTCATCTGCCTTTGTCCATCCGCCTTCCGGTGAGATGAGGAACTTTTCAATTTCACTCTCGAAGTGCTTTTCAGACTCATCCCGGTGAAAAGCATCGTTATAGGCTTTCATACGATCTTGAAATGCCTTGTCAGCCATAATTACACCACCTT
>JBJDYH010000012.1:0-21281 GCA_051867135.1 Faecousia sp.
AAGGTAAACTACGGTGCCTACGGCGATACCGGCTGCCACCTGCACATGCATCTGGTACCCAAGTACGAAGGCGGCGACGAATGGGGCGGCGTGTTCCAGATGAACCCCGGCAAGGTATACCTTACTGACGAAGAATATCAGGAAATGATCCAAAAAATCAAGGACAATCTGTAAAAAAGCTCTGAGGCGGCGCGAAATGCGCCGCCTGCTTTTTATTGTTATGCATATCGGTTTAATAAGCTGCTCGATAAATTAGAATTTGGCGGGGTGTGGATTGGGTGAATGTAGGGGGCGATGCCCACATCGCCCCGCAGAAAGCACGACGATGCTTCTACGGAACTGCGGCGAATCCGTAACACCCCAACGGGCCGATGTGGGCATCGGCCCCTACGGGCACCCATTTGGTGCAGCGCCAAATTCCAATTCATCGCTTCGCTGTGTATGGTCTATAAACACATCGTTTTCTTGTCACGGAAACAGAAAATTAAGAGATTTGATGCAAATTGGGGGTTTCCTATTCCGGCGTTTTATGCTATAATTAGGCTGTATCTGTGTCTGCATATAGCGTGCAGGCAAATATCCTTATTTTGAGGTCAATTTATGAACAGTTTATCCAAGATTTCTGTTGTATTGCCGTCTTTAGACCCTGACGAAAAGCTGATTGCCGTGGTAGACGGTCTGCTGGAGGTCGGCTTTACCGATATCATTCTGGTCAATGACGGCAGCAAGCCGGAAAATCTCCATTATTTTACGGATTTGGCTGCTGCCCATCCCGAAATTCATCTGCTGCACCACGAGGTCAACAAGGGCAAAGGCGCTGCTTTGAAGAACGCCTTCCGCTGGTTTCTGGAAAACCGTCCCGATGCCATGGGTGTGGTTACCGTAGATGGGGACAATCAGCATCACCCCAAAGATACCAAGGCCTGCGCTCTGCGCATGATGGAAAGTGGCAGCTTGATTCTGGGCGTGCGGGATTTCAGCGGCGACGATGTTCCCGCCCGCAGCAGTACCGGCAACCGCATTACCTCCTTTGTATTCAAGGTTTTTGTGGGCATGAAGCTCTCCGATACCCAGACCGGTCTGCGGGCCATCCCTGCCCGGTATTTGAAAACCCTGACGGAGATTAAGGGCGAACGGTTTGAGTACGAAACCAATATGCTTCTGGCCATGAAGGATCATAAAATCCCATACGAAGAGGTAAAAATCCGAACCGTTTATATTGAAGAAAACAAATCCAGTCATTTCCACGCCATTAAGGACTCCTGGCGGATCTACAAGCTGATTTTTGCCCATTTCTTTAAGTTTTTGCTTTCCAGCGTTTTCGCCTGGCTTTTGGACAGCGGCCTTTATGCCCTGTTCACAGCGCTGCTGAATTCCGTGTTGGCGGATCCTTGGCTGATATATATTCCCGCAGGATGCTCCCGGATTCTTTCTTCCCTGGCAAATTTCTGTCTGAACAAAAAGCTGGTGTTCCACAGC
This sequence comes from Faecousia sp., assembly GCA_051867135.1. Classification (GTDB taxonomy): domain Bacteria; phylum Bacillota; class Clostridia; order Oscillospirales; family Oscillospiraceae; genus Faecousia. The sequence continues at coordinate 1,480 of JBJDYH010000012.1, forward strand.
GGTGCAAAGGCCGGCAAGGCGCTGGTGCGCTATGCTATGCTGGCTGTCCTCATCTGGGCAGGTCAGGCCGCCATCACTCAAGGTATATATGCTCTGTTCCACATCCGTGAAAACCAAGTAATCCTGCGTACCGTTATCTACGGCTGTGCCCAGATTCCCTTGTTCATTTTGAGCTATCATGCGCAAAGGCGCTGGGTCTTCGCAGAAGAAAAAGAGGACTAATGCTATGGCTACCAAAACTTCCAATCGAACCAAAAATAAATCCCGCAAGGGTCTTGCTATGTGCATCCTGCGCCGCAGCTTGCTGGTAATCGTTACCTTGATACTTCTGCTTGTGATTGCCCTTGTGCTGATTATGAACAAGGTCTTTAACGGCCCCTCCGAAAGCGCCCGGGAGACTTTGACCATGAGCCTGCTGGAAGCCAGCGCTACCAAGTGGGTGCCGGGCCTGTTCATCGGCAACGATGCCGTAGAGGAAATCAAAAACGGCGGCGGTGAAGTGTATGAAGAGCTTTCCGATGACGCTGTGGACACCTCTCTGATTACCATTGACAACAGCACCACCATTGTAGGCACTACCGACGAATGGAAAGACCATCCCGACGGCATCCGCATTGAGCGTATGGAAGGCCCCACCTTTACCGCCCACATCATGATTATCAAAGACCCCTCCCGGGTCTATCTGGCCACCTCCAACCTCCCCTTCTCCAAGGATACGCCGGGTATGCGCATTACCGCTGCCATTGAAAAAGAGGGCGCTGTGGCTGCCATCAATGCCGGCGCGTTTTATGATAACGGCACCAGCAGCTCTGTGGTCGGCTCCGTTCCCGAAGGGCTTGTCATCGCAAACGGCAAAGTGGTTTGGACGCAAAACGACACCTACGACCCGGAGGGCTTTGTAGGCTTTAATACGGACAATATCCTGATTGTGGACAAGTCCATGACCGTGGAGAAAGCCAAGGAGCTGAACATTCGTGACGGCTGCGGCTTTGGCCCTGTACTTATTAAAAACGGCGAGATCAACGAATCCGCATACAACTCTCCCTCCGGCTACAACCCCCGTACCGCCATCGGTCAGAGATCTGACGGCGCTGTGATTTTTGTGTGTATCGACGGCCGTCAGGCAGGCAGTCTGGGTGGAAGCTATAAGGATTTGATTGATATTATGGTCAAATACGGCGCTGTGAACGCCTGCAATCTGGACGGCGGCAGTTCTTCCGTTATGCTTTACCGCACTACCTACTCCTATGCCATCGACAAAAAGACCACGCTGGCCGGCGACGGCTCCGTGGTAATGATCAACAACTATTCTCTGCTCCAGGAGCAGCCCCGGCGTATGCCCACCTTCTATATGGTGCGGCCCGCTGAGGAATAAGGAGGGGCGTATATGTATAAAGGAAAGTATGAAGCCCCCAAAGGCGCACCCCGTCCCAAGCGCCCGGTTGCTACCCGGCGAATTGAAGACGTGCCGCTGAACATTCCCCAAGACGAACCTCAGCCCACACCAAAGAGCAATTTTTCCGAAAATCTCCAGAGCGCTCCTCAGAGTTCCTCTGTAAATGCGCAGGAAACAAGCAATGGGGTATCCGGGTCTGACAAGCTGGTGCCTATGGAGACTTTGTCTTTGCGCCGTCAGGGCGTTACGGCTGCCGCTTCTGCCCAGCAAAAGGGTGCCGCAAGGTCTACTGCCCCCAGATCCAAGGGCAAAAAGAAGAAAAAAGGCCCCACCAAAGGAACCATCACTTTCTACGGTATCTATTGCGTGGCCATCCTCCTGTTTTTCGGCGTTCTCGCCGGTGTTTTGTCCTCCCTGAACGGTTGGCTGGTAAACTATGAAAAATCCCAGCCCAAGGCCAAGAGTCAGGAAATCTTTCAGCAGTATTTTTCGGAGCCGGACTGGGCAGCGCTGTATGATCTGGCAGGCTGCACCGATACCGCCTACGAGGGCAAGGAAGAATTTGTGCAGTACATGACCGAGAAAGTAGGTTCTCAGGAGCTGCGCTATACGGCTACTGCCAGCGGCGACCCGGATCGTCTGAGCAAATATCTGATTAAGCTGGGCGACGAGCGCATCGGCACCTTTACCATGCGCGTGAAGGACAGCTCCAAAGCAATCAAGCAGTGGGAGCTGTATGCCGTAGAGCTGCCTGTGCAGCGCAAGGAAAGCGTGACCGTATGCGTTGGCAGCGGACAGACCGTTTACATCAACGGCGTTGCCCTTGGCGCGGCAGATTTGATTCGCACTACCACAACTCTGGCGGAGGATTACCTGCCAGAGGGTCTGCATGGTTACAGCTCCTCTACCTATCAGGTGGAGGGTCTGCTGGTAGCGCCTAAGGTTGAGGTAAAGGACGAGGACGGAAATCTCGTGGCGATTACCTATGATGCCGAGTTGAAGCAGTATACCGCCGAGTCTGCCAAGCCAACCTTCACCATCAGCGACAGAGACCGGGAGACGGTGATTGCCGCCGCCAAGGTGCTCAGCGAGTTCCGCATTGAAGCCAAGGATCAGACGGCGCTGGCTCGCCATTTTGATAAAAACAGCGATTACTACAAGGCAACCGTCAGTCAGGATACCTGGATGCAGGGTTATAAGAGCTACAAGTTCTCCGAGCCTGTGGTCAGCGAATACTATGTCTACTCCGAGGATTTCTTCTCCGCCCATGTGGAAATGACCCTGTATGTCACCCGCAACAACGGCACCGTTAAGGAGTGGGATGCCAGCGGCACCTTCTTCTTTACCAAGCGCTCCGACGGCACCTGGATCGTTACGGATACCAACAAGATTCGCCTGCAGGAGGAAGTCTCCAAGGTTCGTCTGGTTTACATGGTGGACGATGAAGTGATCACCTACGAGATGGTAGACGCCGCCTCTGTCCAACTGGAGCCGCCCTATGTGCAGGTGCCGGAGGGCAAGCAGTTTGCCGGCTGGTATCAGGAAACCGTGGACGAAAACGGCAAAACCGTGCTTTCTCTCGCCTTCCAGCCCGACAGCGCTACCGGCCTTGTATACTTGGGCACCGGCGTAGAACTGGAGCCTATGGTGCTGCACGCCCGGTTTGAAAATGAAGGAGCGGAATAAATGAATATACTGAGCTATTTTGCAGAGAATTTTGATCTGCCCATTTTGGAATGGATCGCCGCCAATCTGCGCTGCGCTTTTGGCGATGCGGTCATGCCCATTATCACCCTGTTTGGCGATGGCGGTATTTTCTGGATTGCCTGCGCCGTGGTGCTGCTGTTTATCCCCAAATACCGCAAGACCGGCCTTGCCATGGGCGCGGCTCTGCTGATTGGGCTGATCGTATGCAACATAACCATGAAGCCCCTGATTGCCCGCCCCAGACCCTATGATTACATTCGTGACATGGCCGAGTACGGCTATAAGTCCATTGAGCTTTTGATTGCGCGTCCCAGCGATTTTTCCTTCCCTTCCGGTCATACTCTGGCCTCCTTTGAAGCGGCGACCGTGCTGCTGATTCACGACAAGCGCATGGGCATTCCCGCAATGATTTTGGCGGTGCTCATCGCCTTCTCCCGGCTTTACCTGTATGTCCACTACCCCACCGATGTTCTTTTCTCTGTATTTATGGGCATTGGCTTTGCTTTCCTTGGCAATTATTTGGTAAAAAAGGGATTTGCCGCTTGGGAGGGCCGCAAAAAAGCCGCCTAAATCTCCCCAACCTGCCGGATGCTCCGGCAGGTTGATTTTCCATTCCATGACAGAAAGAAGGTTTTCTATGAATCCCGAAACCGATATTCTCCCCGGCGCAGAGCCTGCGGAAGAAAGCGCCGTCCGGCCCGCGGGTGAGGCTGCCGAAGCGGAAAGAACCGAAGCTGCTGAAGCTGCCGCGCCTGCCGAAGCCGCAGAAGCCGAAGCTTCCGCGCCGGAGCCTGCCATAGCTGTGGACAGTCCGCTGCTGGACCCTGAAATCAGCGCCATTTTGGGTGGAGAGGTCACCGCCATTTTGGAAGCTGACTGGGCAAGAAAAAGCGGCCGCAGCCCATCTTCTTCCCCGGCCAAGACCGCAGCGTCCTCCGAAAACCCCAAAAGCAAGAAAACGGCAGCGAGATTTGAGGCTCCCCAAAAAGGGAAACAGGTTCGAAAGGGCAAAAAGTCTGCCAAAAAGCGCTCCTTGGGCAAGAAAATCTTCTGCTTTGTGCGCCGTACCCTGCTGGTAATTCTGCTGGCTGTGGTGCTGGTGGTTGCTGCCGCGGCTATGGCCTGCTACACCATCTTCAACGGCCCCTCTCAGGATGCCAAGCAGATGCTTTACAGCACCTTTATGGAGCCCAGCGGCACCAAATGGATTCCCGGGCTGTTCCTGAGCGACGAGGAAATTGCCGCCATTGAAAACAAGCAGACTCCCCTGCCCCCTACCCCGGGTATCTCCGGCGAAATCATCATCAACACCGATACCTCCATCAACGGCGACAACGACGAATGGAAGGATCACCCTGACGGCATCCGCATTGAACATATTACCGGCGAGAGCTATACCGCCCATGTGATGATCATTCGTGACCCCTCCCGGGTCTATCTGGGTACCTCCAGCCGGGATTTCACCCAGGGAAAGAACGGCCTCCGGCTGAACGAAGCCATGGAGCGATTTGGTGCTGTTGCCGGCATTAACGGCGGCGCTTTCTGGGATAATGGTACTTCCAGCGCTAAGGTCGGTTCTGTCCCCGAAGGTCTGGTAATCTCTCAGGGAGAGGTTCTTTGGAATCAGAAAGATACCGCCTTCCCGGATAACGGTTTTGCCGGCTTTAATGAGGACAATGTGCTGATTGTCGCCAAGTCCATGACCGCGGCCCAAGCGAAAGAGCTGGGCATTCGTGATGGCGTCGCCTTTGGCCCTGTGCTGATTGTGGACGGCAAGAGCAACGCGGAAGTTTACAACAACAATTCCGGCGGCCAGAACCCCCGCACCTGCATTGGGCAGCGAGCCGACGGCGCTGTGATTTTCCTGTGCATTGACGGCCGTCAGGCCAATAGTCTGGGCGGAACTTATGCCGACTGCATTGATATTCTTACACAATACGGTGCTGTAAACGCCTGCAATCTGGACGGCGGCAGCTCCTCTACTATGTTCTACCGGGATATTTACGGCAAATACGAGGAAGAAGGGGAAGTATTTATGGTGAATAATTACTCTCTGCTCCAATCCCTGCCCCGGAGAATGCCTACCTTCTTCTTGGTAGCGCCGGAAAAGGAGGGCGAATAACATGGCGAAGATTTTCAAAAAGCCCCGTGCCAGTACCGTTATTTTCTACACTCTGTTGCTGGTAGTGATTGTTGCCTTTTATCTGTTCATGTCCGGTCTGATGGGCAAGCTGAAAACCCATCTGGAAAACTATCAGCGCTCCCACATCAACACCCAGTACCGTCTGGTATTTGAGGAGCGCTTCGGCGACCCTGACTGGGGCGCGCTTTACGACGAAGCCGGATTCGAGGATACCGCTTTTGAGGACAAACAGGCATTCATCACCTATATGGAAGCCAAGGTGGGTGACCGGGAGCTGATTTGCTTTCTGGAGTCCAACGGTACGGAGGGCAAAAAATGTCCCGTGTATCTTGGGGATGAAGAGATAGGCGCGTTTTACATGGTCATGGAACCGGAAGCCGAGCCGGAAACAGAGCCTTGGTACTATAAAATCCCCTTTGCCAAGAGTTTGGTAAGCAAGCTGAAGGTGCAGTCCTGGCACTATGATGGGCTTACCCTGAATGCCCCCAAGCGGGAGCTTTCCGTTACCGTTACTACCGAGGGCGACCGGATCGTATATGTAAACGGCGTAGCCTTGGGAGAAGACCAGCTTATTTCTACTACCAGCACCAAGGCGGAGGAATACCTGCCGGAAGGCTTGCACGGTATGCGCCGGCAGAGCTTTTATCAGGACGGTTTCCTGGTAACGCCTGTGGTTACCGTGACCGACCTGAACGGCAACCCCATCGAAATGGTGGAGGAAGCTCCCGGCCGATATACCGAGGTATTTACCCAACAGGAGAGCGAGGAAAATCTGGAAGACTTTATGATTTCCGCCGCAAAGACCTACTGCCAATACATGATTACCGCCACCGATGCCTACTCCCTGCGAAGCTACTTTGATACCTCCTCCGATGCCTATAAGAACATCATTCACAGCGAGCGCTGGATGCAAGCCTATTCCGGCTATCGCTTTGGGGATGCTACCATTTCCAGCTTCTACCGCTATAGCGATGATGTGGTTTCCGCCCGCATTATCATGAACCTGTATGTGAAGCGTAGCAATGGCACGGAGAAAACATACCCCTTGGATACCACCTTCTTAATGCAGAAAAACGCCTCCGGCAAGTATTTGATTTTCGATACCAACAATATGGAGCTTCAGGAGGCTGCTACGCTGGTTCGCCTGCGGTTCTATGTGGACGGCGAGCTGGTGGAGTCTGCCATGGTGGATGCCGCATCCTCCCAGCTTACCTTACCTCAGGTGGAAGTCCCCGAGGGCAAGACCTTCGCGGGCTGGTATCTGTCTGCCACCGACGGAAGCGGCAATCAAACCCTGTCCCTTATCTTCCTGCCCAAGGACGGTGAAACTACGGTATACATCCCCGCCGATACCGACCTGACCGCCATGGATTTGCAGGCAAGATTTGAATAGTCCAAAAAGCGCTCTCTGATATTTTCGTCAGAGAGCGCCTTTTTTACAGAAATTGGGAATATGTATGCGTTGGAGCGACATTTTTCCTTGACTTATGGAAAGAATGATGGTAAAATGAGTGGCAAATAGCCACAACGCAATGATGAAAACCAGTATGCGCAAAGCTACTTTTCAGAGAGCCGCCGGCAGGTGCAAGGCGGTAAAGGAAATTGCGCAGAATTCTTTTCGGAGCGGCTCGCTGAAGGAATCAGTAGGCGCAGACGGGGCAGGCCCGATACAGCCTGAGGAGCTAAATAGGCTCCCTGAGGCCGCGCAAGCGGTAAACTGAGGTGGTACCACAGGATTTTCTTGTCCTCTGCTTGATAAAAGCAGAGGATTTTTTTCTGAAAGGAGCAAATTATGGTCATTACAGATTTTCTGGAAAGAAACGCCCGGCTATACGGCTCGGAAAGCTGTTTGGTAGAAATCAATCCCAGCGAAGAGCGGGATAAGGCCGTTACATGGTGGGATTTTAACCTCATCGAAAGCGCCAGTCCCGATACCCCCTACCGCCGGGAAATGACATGGAAGGATTTTGACCGCCGGGCCAACCGGTTTGCCAACCTCCTGCTAAGCCGGGGCTTGAAAAAGGGTACAAAGGTAGGCATTCTGCTGATGAACTGCATCGAGTGGCTGCCCATTTACTTTGGCATTTTGAAGTCCGGCTGCATTGCCGTGCCTATGAACTTCCGCTACGCCAGCGACGAAATCCAATACTGTCTGGATTTGGCGGATGTGGAAGTGCTGGTGTTCGGGCCGGAGTTTGTCAGCCGAATGGATGCCATTGTGGGCTCCATCCCCGGGGTGAAAATGCTGTTTTTCGTGGGGGCAAACGGCCCAGACTATACGGAGGACTGCCTGACATTGATGAATTACTGCTCCTCCAGCGCGCCCCCCGTAGAGCTGAAGGAGGAGGACGATGCCGCCATTTACTTCTCCTCCGGCACCACCGGCTTTCCCAAGGCGATTCTGCACAACCACAAGGCTTTGGTCTGCTCCTGCAAGGCCGAGCAGAACCACCACGGACAGACCCGGAAGGATGTATTTCTGTGCATCCCGCCCCTGTACCATACCGGCGCAAAAATGCACTGGTTTGGCTCTTTGATGTCCGGCTCGAAAGCCGTGCTGCTGCGGGGCGTAAAGCCGGAATGGATTCTGCGGGCGGTCACGGAAGAAAAATGCACCATCGTATGGCTGCTGGTGCCTTGGGCTCAGGATTTGCTGGATGCCATCGACTCCGGCAGAATCGATTTGAGCCAATACCGCTTAGACCAATGGCGGCTGATGCACATTGGTGCCCAGCCTGTACCCCCCAGCCTGATTCACCGCTGGATGAAGGTTTTCCCCCACCACCAGTACGATACCAACTACGGCCTGTCCGAATCCATCGGCCCGGGCTGCGTGCATCTGGGTGTGGAGAATGTACATAAGGTGGGCGCTATCGGCAAAGCAGGCTACGGCTGGGAAGCAAAAGTCGTAGACGAGCAGGGCGAGGAAGTACCCTCCGGCGAAGTCGGTGAGCTGATCGTCAAGGGCGACGGTGTGATGAAGTGCTATTACAAGAACCCGGAAGCTACCGCCGATGTGCTGAAAAACGGCTGGCTCTTTACCGGGGATATGGCCCGGGTGGATGAGGACGGATTTATCTATCTGGTTGACCGGAAAAAGGATGTGGTTATCTCCGGCGGTGAAAACCTGTACCCGGTTCAGATTGAGGACTTCCTGCGCTCCTTTGAGAAGATCAAGGATGTGGCGGTGATTGGTCTGCCGGATGCCCGACTGGGTGAAATTGCCGCAGCCATTGTTGAAATCAAAGAGGGCATGACCTGCACCGAGGAGGAAATCAACGAATTCTGCGTCCAGCTTCCCCGGTACAAGCGCCCCCGGAAGATTTTCTTCGATAAAGTTCCCCGCAACCCCACCGGAAAGATTGAAAAGCCCGCTCTGCGGGAGAAATACTGCCACGGCCGTTTGGTGGAAGTGCAGATTACCGGTTAAGGGTATCCAATACTAAAAAAGAAGAAGAAGGGTTTTTTATGTCGGATATGATTTTGAAAGTTTCCATGCTGCTCATTTTCTTTGGCGTGATGGTAGCGGTAGGCATTTACTGCCGCAAGCACTCCACCAATGTAGACGGCTTTGTGCTGGGCGGGCGGAGCGTAGGCCCTTGGCTGACTGCCTTTGCCTATGGCACTTCCTACTTCTCCGCGGTGGTATTCGTAGGCTATGCCGGTCAGTTCGGCTGGAAATACGGCATTGCCGCCACCTGGGCCGGTATTGGCAATGCCCTCATTGGCTCGCTGATGGCATGGGCCGTTCTGGGCCGCCGCACTAGGGTTATGACCCAGCACCTGAACAGCGCCACCATGCCCCAGTTTTTTGAGGGCCGTTTTGACAGCAAGGCCCTGAAGGTAGCGGCTTCCGCCATTATCTTCATTTTCCTGATTCCCTATACCGCCTCCCTGTACAACGGCCTGAGCCGCCTGTTCGGCATGGCCTTTGACATTGACTACAGCGTTTGCGTCATTGTCATGGCGGTGCTCACGGCCATTTATGTCATCGCCGGCGGCTATATGGCTACCGCCGTCAACGACTTTATTCAGGGTCTTGTAATGCTGGTGGGCATTGTGGCGGTGATCGCCGCGGTGCTTGCCAATCAGGGCGGCTTTATGGAAGCGCTGAACGGTTTGTCTCAGGTTTCTGACCCCGCCGTTTCCGATGCCCCCGGCATTTTCAACTCCTTCTTCGGCCCGGAGCCTTTTGATTTGCTGTGCGTGGTGCTGCTTACCTCTCTGGGCACTTGGGGTCTGCCCCAGATGGTTCAGAAATTCTACGCCATCAAGAGCGAGAAGGCCATCAACAAGGGCATGGTGATTTCCACGGTGTTTGCCTTTGTGGTAGCCGGTGGCTGCTACTTCCTGGGCGGCTTCGGGCGGCTGTTTTCCGATCAGGTGGACATCGCCGCCAACGGCTACGACTCCATCATTCCCACCATGCTTTCCAGCCTCTCCCCCTTCCTGATTTCCGTGGTGGTCATTCTGGTGCTGTCTGCCTCCATGTCCACTTTGTCCAGCCTTGTGCTGGCATCCTCCTCTACATTGACGCTGGACTTTATCAAAGGCACTCTTGTAAAGGATTTGAGCCAGAAAAAGCAGCTTTTTATCATGCGTGCGCTGATTGCCGTGTTTATCGCCATTTCCGTAATCATTGCCATTGTTCAGTATAATTCCAGCGTTACCTTTATTGCCCAGCTTATGGGCGTAAGCTGGGGCGCGTTGGCCGGAGCTTTCCTTGCGCCTTTCCTCTACGGCCTGTACTGGAAAAAAGCAACCAAGGTTTCCGTTTGGGCAAGCTTTGCTTTCTCTACCGTTGTGATGATTGCCAATATTTTCTTCCGCTCCAGCTTCCCCAAGGCGATTCAGTCCCCCATCAACGCCGGTGTATTCTGTATGCTGGCCGGGCTGATCATCGTCCCTGTGGTAAGTCTGATTACCAAGCCCCCCAAGAAAGAATATGTAGACGGCGTTTTCGCCTGCTACGATAAAAAAGTCGTGGTTCCCGTAACGGAAGCCATTGGCGAACCCATCGATAACTAAAGAGGTATTTCTATGAAACAACTGATGCTGGGCAACGAGGCCGTTGCCCGAGGACTTTACGAAGCCGGATGCAGCTTTGTATCCAGCTACCCCGGTACTCCCAGTACCGAAATTACCGAAGCCGTTGCCAAATATCAAGAAGTCTACGCCGAGTGGGCGCCCAATGAAAAGGTTGCGCTGGAATCCGCTTTTGGTGCTTCTCTCGGTGGCAAGCGCGCTTTCTGCGGTATGAAGCATGTGGGCCTGAATGTGGCGGCTGACCCTCTGTTTACCATCAGCTATACCGGCGTGAACGCCGGTCTGATTATTGGTGTTGCCGACGATGCGGGTATGCACTCCTCTCAGAACGAGCAGGACTCCCGGCACTATGCCCAGTCCTCAAAAGTGCCCATGCTGGAGCCCTCCGACTCTGCCGAAGCCTTGGCATTTACCAAACTGGCCTACGAAATTTCCGAGGCGTTCGATACCCCGGTGCTGATGAAAATGTGTACCCGGGTATCCCACAGCCAGAGCGTGGTAGAAACCGGCGAACGGATAGAGGTTTCCAAGCCCTACGAAAAGAACCCCGCCAAGTACATTATGATGCCCGGCAATGCCAAGCGCCGCCACCCCATTGTGGAGGAGCGTACCGCCAAGCTGGTAGCCTACGCCGAAACCGCTCCCCTGAACCGGGTGGAAGAAGGCTCTGACAAGTCCATGGGTATCATTACCTCCTCCACTTCCTATCAGTATGTCAAGGAAGTCTGGGGCGATACTTACCCGGTTTTGAAGCTGGGCATGATTTGGCCCCTGCCTGTGGAGAAAATCAAGGCTTTTGCCGCCGGTGTTGACACCCTTGTGGTGGTGGAAGAGCTGGATGGCTTTATCGAAGAGCATTGCCGCAATCTGGGTCTTGATTGCGTGGGCAAGGAGAAATTCTCCTGCATTGGCGAACTGAGCCAGAATATTGTGGCTGAGAAGCTGCAAAAGGCCGTGCAGCCGGGCATCGCCCTCAGCGAGGACATTCCTCCCCGGCCTCCTGTCATGTGTGCAGGCTGCCCCCACAGAGGTCTTTTCTACACCCTGAAAAAGAACAAGCTGACGGTGCTGGGTGATATTGGCTGCTACACCCTTGGCGCGGTTGCCCCTTTGGGCGCTATCGACAGCGTTATCTGCATGGGCGCTTCCGTTTCCGGCCTCCACGGCTTTACCAAGAGCCAGAATGGGGCTGCGGACAATAAGACCGTTGCCGTCATTGGCGACTCCACCTTTATCCACTCCGGCATTACCGGCCTTGTCAACATGGCCTATAACGAGTCCTGCGGCACGGTGATCATCGTGGACAACTCCATCACCGGCATGACCGGGCACCAGCAAAACCCCACCACCGGCTTTAACCTGAAGGGCGACCCCTGCGCCAAAATTGATTTGGAAACCCTGTGCCGTGCCGTGGGTATCCGCAGAGTGCGGGTGGTTGACCCCTACGATTTGGCCCAATGCGATGCCGCCATCAAGGAAGAGCTGGCAGCTCCCGAGGCTTCCGTTATCATTTCCCGCCGCCCCTGCGCTTTGCTGAAATATGTGAAACACAAGGCACCTTTGGCGGTAAATCCCGATAAGTGCGTGGGCTGCAAAGCCTGTATGAAGATTGGCTGTCCTGCCATCAGCATTGCAAACGGCAAAGCCAAGGTGGACAACACCCTTTGCGTAGGCTGCGGCGTGTGCCAGCAGCTTTGCAAGCTGGATGCTCTTGGGGAGGTGTAAGGTATGGAAACAAAAAATGTAATGATTGTTGGTGTGGGCGGTCAGGGCAGTTTGCTGGCCTCCAAGCTGCTGGGCAGACTTCTGCTGACCAAGGGCTACGATATCAAGGTATCGGAAGTCCACGGCATGAGCCAGCGGGGCGGCAGCGTGGTTACTTATGTCCGCTTTGGGGATAAGGTCTACTCCCCCATCATTGACAAGGGCGAGGCGGACTTCATTGTGTCCTTTGAGCTGCTGGAAGCCGCCCGGTGGACGCAGTTCCTCAAGCCCGGCGGCAAGTTGATTACCAACACCCAGCAGATCAACCCCATGCCGGTGGTTACCGGAGCCGCCCGGTACCCGGAAAACCTAGTAGAAAAAATGCGCGCTGCCGGGGTGGATGTGGATGCCATTGATGCTCTGAGCCTTGCCGAGGAGGCAGGCTCCAGCAAAGCCGTGAATCTGGTGCTCATGGGCCGCCTTTCCAAATATTTTGACATCCCGGAAGATGAATGGATGGCAGCCATCGAGGCATCCGTTCCCCCTAAATTCCTGGAAATGAATCAAAAAGCCTTCGCTTTGGGCGAACAGGCATAAGGAGTGTTTGTTATGAACCGTTATTATCAGCCGGAAATCGAAACCATGCCCTATGAGGAGCTTCGGGCGCTGCAAAATGAGCGCCTGCTGAAGCAGGTGAAGCATGTTTGGGACAATGTGCCCTACTACCGCAAAAAGATGGAAGAAAAGGGCGTCACCCCTGACGACATTCAGAGCGTGGACGACCTGTACAAGCTTCCTCTGCTGTGCAAGGACGATTTGCGGGAGGCTTACCCCTACGGCTTGATGGGCAAGCCCCTTTCCGAGTGTGTCCGCATCCAGTCCACCTCCGGCACCACCGGCAAGCGTGTGGTTGCCTTTTACACCCAGCACGATATTGACCTGTGGGAGGACTGCTGCGCCCGTGCCATCGTGGCAGCAGGCGGCACCAAGGAGGATGTGTGCCATGTGAGCTATGGCTACGGCCTGTTCACCGGCGGCCCCGGCCTCAACGGCGGCAGCCACAAGGTAGGCTGCCTGACGCTGCCCATGTCCTCCGGCAATACCGACCGTCAGCTTCAGTTTATGACGGATTTGGGCTCCACCATCCTGTGCTGCACCCCCAGCTACGCCGCCTATCTTGCGGAAAGCATCCATGAGCGGGGATTGCGGAATCAAATCAAGCTGAAAGCCGGCATCTTCGGCGCTGAGGCTTGGAGCGAGGATATGCGCCGGGATATTGAAGACAAGCTGGGAATTAAAGCTTACGATATTTACGGCCTGACGGAGACCTCCGGCCCGGGCGTGGCCTTTGAGTGCAGCGAGCAGACCGGTATGCACATCAACGAGGATCACTTCATTGCGGAAATCATTGACCCGGATACCGAGGAAGTCCTGCCGCTGGGCAGCAAGGGTGAGCTGGTATTCACCGCCATTACCAAGGAGGCATTCCCCCTGCTTCGCTACCGCACAAGAGATATCTGCGTGCTCAGCCGGGAGAAGTGCCCCTGCGGCCGCACCCATGTGAAGATGTCCAAGCCCATGGGCCGCAGCGACGATATGCTGATTATCCGGGGTGTCAATGTGTTCCCCAGCCAGATTGAAACCGTTCTCATGCAGCAGGGCTACCCCGCCAACTATCAGATTATCGTAGACCGGGTAAACAACTCCGATACGCTGGATGTTATGGTGGAAATGACCCCCGAAATGTTCTCCGACTCCATGGCCCAAATCGCCAAGCTGGAGAAGGAGCTGGTAGCGGCCCTGAAGGCTATGCTGGGCATTCAGGCCAAGGTGAAGCTGGTAGCCCCCAAGACCATCACCCGCAGCGAGGGCAAGGCCGTTCGTGTTATCGACAAGCGCAAGATTTAAGGAGGAAATGCCATGAGTATCCATCAGATTTCTGTATTTCTGGAAAACCGCACCGGCGAGCTGGCGCAAATTACCAAGCTGCTCTCTGACAAGGGCATCGATATCCGCGCCATTTCCATTGCGGAAACCACCGACTACGGCATCGCCCGCATGATCGTGGACGACAGCTCCGCCGCCGCGTCCATCCTGCTGGAGCAGGGCACCATCCTCTCCATGACCCCGGTATGGGCTGTAGAAGTGCCTGACCGCCCCGCCGGGCTGGCTGAGCTGCTTGCCGCCCTTTCCGAGGCAAATGTGGCTGTGGAGTATATGTACTCCCTGTTTACCCGGAAAGAAGGCTGCGCCTACATGGTGCTGCGCATTTCCGACGAAGCCGCCTTTACCAAGGCTATGGCGAAGGGCAATATCAAGGTTGTGGGCAACGATATTTTGGGATTAAAGTGAAGCAAACTAAGGAAAAAGCGGTGAGCCATTCAAGGCCCACCGCTTTTTGTATGCATTGTTATGCCTGTGCCAGAAGCAACTGTGCACGAAAATGGCTGTATTGTACTTCCGAAGAAACTTATCCGGGTATCTAGGCATCGACTTCTCCAAAATTTGAAAATGATACCCTTCTGCAAATAGAAGCTTCCGCAGATAGTCCTCCGGTTTTATATCCCTTCAACGACTAGCAGACATATTCTTGCTACGGCACTCTGGAGAAACTATTTCAGCCATCAGGTTCCTTCCACTTCCCGGACAAATTCAACAAACTTGGATACTGTCCATATACGGTCACGCCGATCTTCGGGATAAGCTTTGATGTAAGGCTTAGGAACAACAAGAATTACATTTTCAGCCTGCATTTCATCCATCTGCGCCGGGGAAACACCCTGTTGGAGCGTACAGAGATACTTGGGCATACCTCTCAGACGATCAGCTTCATTGATAACCTGACGCCAGCGATCTTTACAGGTTGTCTTTGCAGCCAAGGAAATCAACTTCTCTACAGGAAATGCGGAATTGTGATACGCAGCCTGTGAAGGGAAAAGGAAGTCCGGCTTTTTCTTTCCCTCTGTCACGGCCTGAGCAGCATACACGATGTCATTCCCATCAAAAATAGCAGACAGATGGTGTTCAAGGCTCTTTCCAGCTCTGCTTTTGCGGCGATTCAGCACCATGTTGGCCATTGTGATAAACTCGTCTACCGTAGCGAAACCACGAGAAATCCTATCGCCATAGCGGGAGTGTTCGATTGCTCGGAACAGCGCATATTCAGTATTTGTCCACTCAATAATCTTGCGGTCAGGATTTGTGCGGATATACTCAAGGTGGTTATATACCCTGTTTTGAATATCTCTTGCCGCAGCGGACATAACATCCGACATTGGAAAATCTACTGTCAATGTGCGAATGAACCCCTGAATAGCAATATGTTCCTGCGTTTCAGGTAACACACTTTCTGAATCAATAAGCCGATTTGTTTCGGTTGGGCTGATACCAAAGGCACTCAAGAACTGTTCAATTTCTTCTTCGGTTTCAAGGAGAAACGCACTATACTGGTCTGTGTCTTGCCGGGTAAGCACAAAGAGAGCGCCGGTCTGTTCAGGATGCAGGAAGGGGAAGTTTCTACCAAATTTTGTAATACGCAGCTCGTCCTTACTGCCATAATATGTAAAGCTACTCTGCGTACAAGAATCATTCTGCCATAGGATTTCGACCGTCCGTTTCAGGATATTTTCGTTTTCAAGTTCTTGTGCAAACATTATTTCCTTGGCTGCTTTGGAGATTAGAATACCTTTTTGGTGTCCACCGGTTGCACCGGCATCATTTGCAGACAGGAACTTGCAATACGCCTGCCGACTATTCAAAACGGATTGTATAGCCTGAATAGCATATCCTTCTGTCATTTAACCCACTATCCCTTCAACTTTTGTAAGACCCATTGTATCATCCAGTTCTTCCAGTTTACCCACAACAAGTTTGGCAACTTCAGCCACAAGAGGAACAACAACAGAGTTGCCAAACTGCTTATACGCTTGCGTATCAGACACAGGGATTTTAAAGCTGTCAGGGAATCCCTGGAGTCTTGCGCATTCTCTGGGGGTTAATCTCCGGGGATTCTTTCCCTCCTGCGCAATCAAAATCTCAGATCCATCCTTATAGTAACGGGCGCTGATCGTCCTGCTGATACCATCAAGGGGGGCAATGCCATAACCAAAACCATTTCCTTCGGCTTTATGTTTTGCAGCGTAGCTTTGTAGATAACACCACAGTTTGTCAGAAAGGGTATATTTATCGCTAACATCGGTTTCAAGAATATCCCTCATAACAGGTCGATGATCAATAGGCTCCAACGCAAACTCAAAGTTGATGTTCTCACCGTAGCGTTCCATGTCGAAGCCGACAATAAGAATGCGCTCACGGTGCTGCGGCACATAGGCTTTTCCATCCAAAATCTGAAAAAACACTTTGTAGTTCAATTCAGCAAGAGATTCCTGAATAACCTTGAATGTACGGCCACGATCATGGCTGCACAGGTTTTTGACATTTTCGAGCATAAAGGCCTTTGGTCGCTTGGCTTTCAAAATTCTGCAAACATCAAAGAAGAGTGTTCCCTGAGTTTTATCCTCAAATCCGGTAGCCTGCCCAAGGCTCTGTTTTTTTGAAACGCCTGCAATAGAAAACGGCTGGCACGGAAATCCGGCGACGAGAATATCATGGTCAGGAATATCCTCTGCTTCAACTTTAGTAATGTCATCATCTGGCTGAATCCCGAAGTTTGCATAATAGGTCTGCTGACTGTATTTGTTCCACTCATTGGCATATACGCATCTTGCACCAGCGGAAGCATAAGCGATATGCATACCGCCGATTCCTGCAAAGAGGTCAATAAAAGTGTATTGTTCCTTCGCACGAGAAGGAACTCCCTTCGCTTTGACCAGCATCTGCTTGATTGCACCGGAAATGCAGTCCTGCATGGATTGCCCTTTCTCTGTGGAATATCCGGCTAAGGCTTCATAAACCTCATCCTCGACCCTTATATGTATCTGTTTTGCCATATCAAGCCCTCTAGGAAAACTATTGTACCAGTATTGTGTTATTATAGCACATCCAGTTAATAATTTCAATATGTCTGGGATTTATTTTATACCGGATTTTTCCCAGAAAGAAAAACATACGCAAGATTACTCCCACGGGCATCTGCGTCGTCAATTTCCAAAGAGCGAATACACAGTAGCGGTTTTATGATGCTTTTCGGGATAGCCGTTCAGTATCAAGCCTGCATTCTCAACTGGAGAGTCGTAAGTCAGATGATCCAACTCAGAACATTCATGCATATTCCTTAGTGCCTCGATTTTTGCTGCGATATGGCCAACAGAAAGCATTGTTCCATCGTCCAAACAAAGCCGCCTTTACCAAAGCTATGGCAAAGGGCAATATCAAGGTTGTGGGCAACGATACTTTGGGATTAAAGTGAAGCAAACTAAGGAAAAAGCGGTGAGCCATTCAAGGCCCACCGCTTTTTATTCGTTTCATGGTTTGTTGTACGGAATACCACCGTTGCGCGCCGCAGGGGCGTTTCAATTGCTCGTCCACTTTTCCCTCTCCCCAGTAGGGATTCATTATGGGGTTAGCGGCTGGCTGTCAACACGCAGAGCCGCCCTGTGGCATGGTTACTGTGTACCTGCCGGTTTGAAAATATACTTTTTCCCCTCTTGAAACGGTTCCGGATAAGTTTCAATTATGAATTCAATCCAATCTTTCTTTTGGTTCCACATATAGGAAGCGTTAAATCGAAATACATGTACATGGCTTCCATCAAAGATATGTCCGCTGACTGACGGAAATACTTCCTGTTCTCTCCCATCCTTGAGCCGCAGGTAGAAACTGCTATCCACAATGCGCAAGGTTGCGCCCAGTTCTTCGCAGTAATAATCGCCGGAGGTTGGGAACTTCTGACGCTCCACTCTTTCTTTGTTCCAATGGATAAGCAGGCCGATGAAGGCTGGCCACAAAGCGAACAGAACAATGCCGACAATCAGCACAATCCGAACCACTTTCCATATTCTCCGACCCATATGCATTACCCTCGCCCTTCGGGGCAATATGCAGCTTACAGAGCGGAATAGCCGTAGCTGTTGACCATGGCATCAATACGGCGGCCCTTCTTGCAGTAGGGGCAGTCCTTATAGTCATAGCTGGCGTAGTCCGGCAGGTCGGAAAGGCTGTATACGGAGCGGACGGGATGGCCGCTGACTTCCTTTACAGCGCTGTACAGGGACGCAATGCCTACCACCTCGCCGCCGTAATAGCCAATGGCTTCCACGCTCTTGTTGGCGGTAAAGCCTGTAGTGACGGAAGCCATCAGCACCAGAACATGCTTGTTGCGAATCATGGGCTGGATATTGTCGCGGAAGATAATCTGGGAGTTGGAGTTGTACTCCGGCTCTACCACATAAATGGTCTGGTGAGCGTTCAGATTGCGGAAGCCGCTGTCCGTCAAAGCCTGCGCCAGACAAGTGCCTACTACCGCCATACCGTCCAGACACAGAATGGTATCCACCGGAGAGTTGTTCTTGAAGGTGTTTACCATTTCCTTTGCCATCTGCTGGGCCTCGCTCAGGCGGCGCTTCTGCATCGTAATATCAATATAATAGTTGATATGGCTGTGGTTGGTAGCAAAGTGGCCGTGGGCAACTCTCAGGGGCACATCACCGTGGCGTACAGGCAGATCCATCAATTCAATCATAGTTTTCTCCTCCTTAATCAATAAAAAGCGCTTTTCTAACTCTCCGGCAGTTCATGCGCTTTCGCCGGAGCAGCTGAAAAACGCTTTTTTTGATTATACCTCGGTTTTGGGGCAAAAATCAAGAAAAACAGGTTCGTAATACTCCACAAGATATTTGAATGGTTATTGTGCAGATTGCCGCTTTAAGATTTCCTGCTTCTGCCGCAGGAATTGCCTGCCGATAATCTGACAAATCTGGCGCTCATGCACCATCTGCTCCGCTTGACGGATGGTAACCCATTTGGCAGCGTCCGTCTCCCCGGGGAGCAGGCGGATCTCCGAAAGAGGGGTGGTGTTTTTCAGGCAATAAAAGTCATAAAAGGTATTGCTGTCCCGGTCAGAGCCGATGTATTCAAACTCCTCATGGGCGGCCGCAATGCCGGTTTCCTCATACAGCTCCCGGGCGATGGCCTGGAGGCTGTTCTCCCCTGCCTTGGCCGCTCCCCCGGAGTTTTCCCATGTTCCGGGAAAGCTCTTCTGGGGCGCTCTGCGGGTAAGAAGCAGATTTCCCCTGCCATCATGCACCCATACACACACCACCAGCCCGAACTCACCCTTACCCCAAGAGGTTCCCCTGCGGTGCAGGCGGCCTGTCAGACAGCGGTTTTCATCATAAATGTCGTTGTACTCTGCCATTGGTTCCTGTTTCACCCTTATCTCCCACCACGGAAGCCAAAAGCAACCGTTTTTATCTGTTTCTTTTTCCTTATTATATTCCCCCCGCAGGCAATAGTCAAGCCATAGCCGGGGTTGAGAATGCGCCTTTGGGGGATTGAAAATATTTCATTGCCAAAACTATAAGTAATCCCCCGGCCGGTACAAAAACGCCTGCCGTAATGGAAAATAAAGATTGCTTTTTCCCCCTCCATCCATTATAATACTTAGGTGCATCCGGGTGTAGCTCAATTTGGTAGAGCGCTAGCTTTGGGAGCTGGAACACCAAACCGGTTCGACTTCCCGAAATGTTGTACACTCCCCTGTTTCTCCCCAATTTCCCCCAATAGCCGCTCTTGAAAGTTTCCTGAAAATGTGGTAGCATTTCCTTGACCACATATTTGACCACAACGGCAAAATCTTCAACTGAATATCCGGGCTTAGCGAAGTTTGGTATCGCGCCTGGTTTGGGA
>JBJDYH010000013.1:0-4817 GCA_051867135.1 Faecousia sp.
GAACTTGTTCTTATGATATCGGCTTCTTGCCTGATTGTCATTGAACTGCTGGTTTAATCGGCCACTGTCTGACCCTCATTCTCCCACTTGAACAACTCCGGCAGTGCACGCGGCGCATAATCGCGGGCGCGTGTGCCTGCAATCCGGGCAGATGGCTCATTATCCACAAAACGCTCCGGATGCTGCTCTAGGATGAAGTCGATCCATGCAATAGCATTCTTGCACTTCCGGCGCTGCACACGGGCGTCATGGAGCATCTGATAGAGCTGGTAGCCATGTGCGGCATCGAGGTTATAGAATTCCGCAGCGTGCTCGATATCTTCGATTTCCAGTTCAGCCTTACGCTGAGCGGCAAAAAGGCGTTCTCTCTGCTCTCGGATGGTATTGATGAAGTCGCTGAATTCTTGCAGGTGTTTGATGTAGAAGTCCGGAGTCAGAAGCTCGGGCAAAAGATCCGGGCTATCGGGATCCGGATTGGAGATGAAGATGACCTTGTACTTGAGGTTCTTCATCGCCTTGGGCAAAAGCGAGCAGTATTTCTCCGCCGTCTTCTTGCTGGCGAAGACATGGGCTCGATCGATATAGCATGTGGTGATCATCTGGTTCATCCCATTGATCTCCACATAGCTCTTTCCATTACTGATGATCCAGGGCATAGTAGGCCTCCTTAGGTAGATATAAAAAAAGCGGGCGCAGCATTCAGCAATGCGCGCCCGTGGGGTTCATCGGACGGACTTCGTCCATCCATTGGTGGCAAGATGGGAAAAGAACGCATAGGTTCCCGGTGCCGCTTCCCGGATCCGATCCAGTTTTTCATCGTTGTCCTGGTTCTCAATCCAATATCGGAAGAAGTCGGCGAAGTACTCCTTGCTGTTTGTCAGAGAGTATTCTCGCAGAATAGGCAATGTGCTCTTTGACTCAGTCTCATAGAGCCTCTCAAATTCCGCAGGGAATCCGATGACCCGGTGGATGAAGTGGCCGAACTCATGGATCGTGGCGCTGCTCTCTGCCACAAAGATCGCTTTATCGCCATAAGAACAAACGCCGATGCAGTTCATTTGCAGTTGTTCTGCAAATTCTGCAACGGCGT
Source organism: Faecousia sp. (assembly GCA_051867135.1). Taxonomy (GTDB): domain Bacteria; phylum Bacillota; class Clostridia; order Oscillospirales; family Oscillospiraceae; genus Faecousia. The sequence continues at coordinate 1,091 of JBJDYH010000013.1, forward strand.
CGCAATCGACAATGAACTTCCAGTTCCTTTCAGAGAATTGCACCCGGATAGAAGTGGGGATCTCCATAAGCTCCAGCAAATACCCATCCAAGTCCATCCCCTGCGGATTCTCGATCGTGAGTTCAGACAGGATGGGCGGCTCGGTGACTTGGTATTCCTGTGTACTGAGCAGATAGATCAGCTGGACTGTCTCTCCGCGTGTCATGATGTCATTGGAGGCACCCACCTCACTGCAGATGCCCAACTCCTTTGCAATCCTCACACAGTTTTCACGCGTAGACATTGCTTTCCCTTCCGGGTACAGGTCATAACTGTAGATGGGGATCCCAAAGGCACGAAATGCGCTTTCATAGAGGCTGCCTCGGCTCATTTTGGTGTCTGGCTCCAGCATACCATACAGACCGAGCCAGTTCTCATCGTATCCGACACGGACTTCCGCTTCACCAAAAGTGGTTCCTTCGTATTTCTGCGTATCCTTATCCAGAGCCCGACAAACCATGACGGCCCATTGGCGACCTGTGACTGGCGCATCGGGGGAAAAGCAGTTATTTCCGGTTCCAATAGAGATTCCCTCATCCGCTGCGTACTGAATTCCTTCAACCCAAGGCGAGTCGGGAGAGACATCGGCGAAAGATATATCCGCCGCAAACGCCGGAATCGTTAAGATGGCCATCAGCATCAAAGGCAGGATGGCTCTCATCAATTTCGTTCTGATTTTCATTTTTTAACCTCAATTTTCTATGTGATACTGCGAAATTTTTCTTACGCTAATAGCTTCTTCTCAAAATATTGATATCTGGGATAGACCTGTGATAGACTGCAAAATAAACACAAGCCAACAATGATTGAAAGCAGGTGAACAGTGTGAATCCGGAGAGAATATATGCGTTTAAGACCGAGATCTTTGAGCCAAGCTACATGGTCTTTTCGCTCCATTCAAGCGCATTGGGATATGATGAAAACTTTATGATTGAAATCAGCTGCGATTATGGAGATTCGGAAGATGGAAAGCAGCATATTGTCAATGTATGGGCGAGAGAAAAGAAGGCTGCAATTAAGTCCTTCCTCAAAACGGAATTTGTGGCCAAAGGCGGAGATGCCGCAACGGCTATTTTCCAGGCACTCAACATGGACGAGGACTTCCGCGATGTTCTATCCTCTTACATTGACTTTGTCGTTCTCCCGTCGCTCAAGAAATGATCTGAGAGGGATGCCATTTGAGGCATCCCTCCTTTGTTTATCCGCGCTCACAAAGGCCAAGGAACTGGCCGTAATCGGGACTTCCGCCCGTGTCGTCAGTCTGGTGAAGCGGATACACCTCGCCGGCCGCATTGACTGCCAGCGTGTGCACGGGAATATGCTGTACCTTACCGAAGCTGTTGTAAACGGCATCGATGCCGGTGCAGGGGACCAGGCAGGTGATATGCCCGCATCCATAGAGGTCGCAGGCGCTGAAGTCATCGCAGTGGAACATGGTGCCGTCAGACATATAGACTTGCGCACCGCCGTCAGAGTTGGTTTCGACGCGGATGATGTAGTCAGCATTGACGATCGCAATGCCAAGGTTAATGAATCTGCTCATGTTATAGATCCTCCTATGGTTTAAGATGAAGGGCTGCGCCGGTGATCCGACGCAGCCCTTTGAGGGTTGATGGATTATGCTGCACTGACTGGATTAGTATCCGGTCTTAGGCAGCGGGGTGCTGTTAAAGCGGCGGACGGTCGTAATCCAAGTGGCCTTGGCCGTCTCCCACTCGTTGAGGTATTTGCCGCCGACATCAGCACGGTTAATGATCTGATACCCGTTGCTGACAGTGCCCAGAACCTGCACGCGCATGGTGGGCTTCACCACGGAGGCAAAACCACTGGGGACCGTACCAAACTCGAACCGGACATCGGTCACATACTCGCCCTGGACCAAGCCAAGTGTGGTGGCATTCAGGCTCAGGGAGTAGTTGTTCGTGGTCAGCAGGTTGCTGGCCAGAGTCCGGTAATCGTTCAGATTGGTCTTGAAGGTGACCTTATAGTACAGCCGCTGGTTGTAGGTGCCGGTGGAGAGGCTGACACCGCGAACGGCATCCGTCGGGAGACGGTCATGCCAGTAGAAGTTATTCAGGGCCACATTGGAGGTGTTGCCGATGCCGGAGAAGTCATAGGTCATGACCTGGCCGGGCTGCACCTCGTAGTTACCGGTCTTCTTGATGGTGACGCCAACCTTTGCAGACTTATCGTACTGGCTGAGTTTGATGATCTGGTTGGGATACTCGATCTCCGCTTCCATCTTCTCAGAGTTCAGCTGGTAGTATTTCGGAGCAGAGACTTCAGTCACATAGTAACGGCCCAGAGGCAGAGGATCAGAGGCTGCGACACCCCTGGCATCGGTTACGATATAGCCGACCACAGCACCGGAGCGCGCCTGCGTGATCTCATAAACAGCGCCCTCCAGAGGACTGCCTGCCTTTACGCCCGTGATGGAATTGTCTTCCTGGGCATACTTGCGGATCTGGATCTGTCCGGTGACTGCAGTGTTCTCCCACTCGATCTGAGCACATTTGCCCGCCTCAACATAGACGGTCTTATACTGCTCATCACAGATGTAGCCTTCTGCTGCTTCCAGCTCACGGATATAGTACTTGCCGGGGGTCAGCTCGTTGTTGACCCAAGCATAGCCATCCTGATCGGTCTCAACTTCCATGATGGGATTCTTACCGGAGTCATAGATGACGAACTTGACGCCGTAGATACCCTTGCCAGTGTTGGCATCGACCTTATGGATCATGATGGAAGCCATGCGCTGATTGGTGATCTCAACGGTAGTGGTCTGGCCATCCTTCACACACGCCTGAACGGGGGTCGTATCCAGCTCATAGCCGGCGGCCGCCTTCAGTTCCGTGATGTTGTACCAGCCACTCGCGGCCTCAGGAATGCTGATCACACCATTGCGGTCCGTGGTGTAGGTGCCGATGATCTCGCCGTTGATTTTGCGAATCTCAAACTTCACGCCGGAGATCCGCTTTCCCGTATCCTCATCGCTCTTGATAATCTGCAACCCACCGGAAGGCGTGTTGTAGAAAGTCAGGGTCTGCAAATCGTTGGGATTGATCACAACGGTCTGGCTGCGGGTATTTTCGTCGATGACATAACCAGGAATGGTCTTGGTTTCCGTCACGACGACAGTGCCGACCAGGTCGGAGATCAGGATCTCACCATTGGAATCCGTTTTGTAGATTCCGTTGGAGGACAGCTTGCCGCCCTCATCAGGTACATAGCTGCCGTCGGCGTAAGTCACCTTGAACTCAACGCCCTCCAGCGGCTTATGCGTGACGGAATCGAGCTTGACGATTCGAAGGCCGCCGAGAGGCTGGTTCAGGAACTCAAGGGTGGTCACCTCATTGCTCTTGATGGTTGCCTGCTTGGGCGTATCATCGAGCAGATAGCCGTCCTTGGCCTTCACTTCCTTGACAATGACCGTCATCTCAGGTTCGAGGCCATTGATGATGATACTGCCGTCAGCATCGGTGGTATAAAGGCCGGTGCCATTTCCGATAACTGCGCCATCGGTCTTGGTCACCATGAACTGCACACCCTCCAGAGGTTCACGGGTTGCACTGTCCTTCTTGATGATCTGCAGGGAGCCGAGGGGCTGGTTCAGGAACTCAACGGTAACAACCGCATTGCTCTTGATTACTGCCTGCTGGGGTGTATCATCCAGGATGTAGCCGGCCTT
>JBJDYH010000014.1:0-21257 GCA_051867135.1 Faecousia sp.
ACTTATTTTTGTAAACTTCTTTTCATTTGTCTATTGACATCACACCATTAGACTTAATTACGCATTATTCTACTATGGTAAGAATATCTTTCGTCTCCCGTTTATAAGAAACGGCAGCGGCAAAGCCTTTTTCGGGAGCGTAGCCGGCAGCTACTAGTGCTACAACAGTTTGCGATTCAGGAATATTCAGAAGCTGGTAGAGCGTATTGTCGTTAGTCGGCTCAGCGCCCCAAATAAGCGGGCAGGCAACAAGCCCTACAGACTCTAATGAATACAGCAGATTCATTAGAAAGATACCACCATCCACAAAAATTGTATTTCTTTCATATTCATTCTGATACAGGTTTAAATCCCCAGTTACCGCAAAAACAATAGGAGGGGTATCAAACCCCCTTGTTCCGCCATGCAGCTTCATGATTTCCGAAATGGCTTTTTTGTTCAGGCAAGCAAAAATACGGGTGGATTGTCTGTTGCACGCGCTGGGGGCAGTCTGCGCCAAAGCAACGGCTTTTTGAATGGTTTCATGGGATACATGCCTATCCGAAAAGCTTCGAGAACTGTGTCTTCCTCTTGCAATTCTTTCAAAGTCTGTTGATTTCTTTGCCAGAACTAAGCAAATTCCTGCTTTACAGTCCGATTCCACACCACCCTGACGGTACTTTTCAGGAATAAAATCAACACCCACATTGTGATCTTCTTGATAGCGGATATACTCTGTAATAACTGCTCTGGCAATTATCAGAGCCTGTTCGTCTTTCATGGGCTCTGTTTTTTCATAGCGTTCACACAGCGCAATCAGTTCTCTAATTTTTTCTTTCCCGAAGCCAGGTTTGCAGCTAGGCAATGACAAAGCTTTTTCTATGGTGTGAGATAGCAGCCTAATCTTGGTGGCAAGGCAATTTATATTGTTTTCGTTCATGCAGGAATGCTGGTAATAGCGCCGCATATCATATTGATACAAGAAGTTCAAATACCTTGTCTTTCCGTAAGTCGTATTCTCACTTAAATACTTTTTCATTTTCCCGAGCATTCTAGCGCCTCCCTCAGTTGCTGCATGGAAGATTCTCTCCATTGCTTTACACGGTTTTCGAAATCTTCACTATCAAAAGGCATATTCAAGATTTCTTCAAAATGCTTTTCGTTGCAGTGTTCATCTATTAGGCGGCTTTCTTCTCCCAGCCTTTTTACCACATCTGCAACCTTTTCACGCACAGGGAAGATACAGCATTGCTTATGGTTCAGCAACGAGAAAATGGCTCCGTGAAAGGTAGTTGTAAAGACATATTCGGCATCTGCCATCAACGAGCTTAACTCTAAAGCGGAACATTCAATTACTTTATCCGCCCAAACATGCCAAAAACATGGCGAGACAATCTTTAATCCCTTGCGCCTTGCAAAATTCACCACCAGCTTTTCCATTTCCCCATCAAGGCCGTAGGTATACACAAGGAGATATTTTTTATTAAGCTTTTTCCCCGGTTTGGTCAGATACTCCAATGGCAGAAGAATTGTGGGATCGCATACAAACTTGGGATCATAGGAAAGCCTTTTTTCCAGAAAGCTATGCGTGCGCTCGTCACGTGCGAAAATTTCTGCAAAGTCACTCAGTCCGTCGATTAACTTGGGGAAGTCCATTGCCACAGTCTCTTCCATTGCGCCTATGCTGATGGCGTAGGCAATTTTTCGTATTTGACTTTGCCCTATTCCCCAGAAAAGAGGATCTCTGAAATACGCATTTTCCAAATTCCAAATTTCATCGCTGCCATAGACGAGAAGGTCAAGTCCATGACTATTCAGCTCTTCTTTTGGAACTAATTTTAATTGCTTTGTATCTTTGTAAAAGTTCCAGCACTTGGATACCCGCAGCAAAAGCTCTCGCTTCGGATTCAAGCGAAACAGGAGATTGGCTGCGGTTTTATAGGTTGGAACATTTTGAATAAAACAAACCTCATGCCCCAGTTGCTCTAAGACCGTTTTCAAGGCATAGGCCTGCAAAAACGAGCCCATATTTGTGATAGATTCATAGATTGTTACAATGCCGATCTTCATACTTTTTCCTTCATAAATGTTAATTGCTTCGCCTCATTACCAACCTTAAAATGCGGCTGCGAAGGGAGTTCATTCTATTGAATTGGTACGAGCTTAGCCATCGTATCCGCTTGTTCACAGGGTTTTGCTGATATGCCTTTTGTATTGGAATCCATCTGAAATCGCCGATTTCGTGGGTATCCAAAAAATTTCGCAAACGAATTCCACTATTGCATTTCGGCGAAAAGCCATATTTTTCAACATGGTCGTCATACACGAGGATCGCCGCAATCGTGCGCATACATTTTTCACACTGAGAACAGTTTTTTCCCTCTTTATAGTGAAAGCATACTTTTAAGTCTAAATTATAGTTCTTGCTTCTGCGGATTTCGCAAATATACTTCACTTTTCCGATTCTCGGCGTTTCAAATCCGTCATGGAAGCATTCTGTTGACGACATTTTTAATCTGCCATCAACATCTGGATAGGAAATGCATCTCACTCCCTGTCCCAGTTCTTTTTCTGTGAAGCTTGATGCAATATAGTTGGTTTTATTCTTATAAATATAGTTATAAGGCGCTAGCAGTGAAAGCATACCTATGGAATGCTGTGCCCCGTGCCACCAATAATCACCGATGATACCATATCCATATTCATTTAGATACTTTTCATTTAAAAATTCTCTGACAGAAGATTTGATACAAATATACTCTTTTTGGAAGCTCTTAGCTAAAGAAGAAAAATATTTATCTGCTTCTTTATGCCCCGCAGTATCGTCTAATTTGATGTCTACACCCCATATATTGACCAATGTCAGGTCTTCGTTACGATGCCGTAAAAATGTAAAAGTTGCATCTACGCCGCCTGAGAACAGGCACGCAGCACGGTCTGAAACCGCATAGGAGTTCTTCACCACTTTACCGCATTGAATTTTGCCCTTTAAAGGAACATCTTTGAAAATGGACTGATATCCCCTTTTCATTTCCGGAATAGACTCGAAAAAGTCTTGGTCTATTTCTTCTATCACCAATTCGATACCATAAACCCAGGAAAGCGTAAGCACATTGGTAATAAAGGGAATTGCCAGAATTGATTTGGGTACATTGGATAAATCTAAATCACATAAATATTCCACAAAAAAGGGCATGTTGCCATTGAAATAAATAGAGGCTTCGTCATCTGCAGAGAACTCATAATCAACTCTGTTCTTTGTTGCGGTTATTTGTTTGAGTACTATTTCCATATTTTTCAGACCTTCTTAACCTTTTTGTAAATGTAAAATATAATTGAGCAAGCGTTTTTTGTCCTCAAACCCGGTTCCACAGATAAAGTAAATCACACAGGCTATACACGCGCCAAACAATCCGTTGAAAATTAGTGTTGTGAAACTATTAATAGCAATAATTCTCTTAAATAAGAAAGATGCCAAAATAATTAGAATCATTGTGAAAACATTTCTCGCAACAATAAAATAGCACTTTTTAGTATCCAGATCAATATACTTACGCAAGCAATACATATTGTATGTCAAGTTTTTAATTGCTCCGTAAACTGCACTTGTACAAACAATTGCATATACTCCCAAATTGGTAGTCTTAAGCAGAACAAATACTGTTCCTGTGCTCAAAATCGACATAATGAGTGTTGAGACTGCCTGCGGCTTAACCTTGTTTACTACTGTATAAATTGAAAACATGGAATAGATAGGCCCGCTGATTGCAATGGAGATTAAGCTGATACATGACAGATTTCTAAGTAATGCCCAATCCTCTCCTGGAAGCCAAATCTTATAAAAATCAGCACTATACACCACAAAAAGCGAAATAATTATGCAAGAGAAAAAGCTTAGAATCTTTGTAGACTTGAAGAACTCCTCGCAGAGCGCTTCTTTGGTTTTTGAATAGGCCTTTAAGAACTTCGGCAAGAATACATCCGATACGGAAGCAATAACGGAAATGATGATGCTGGAAAATGTTTTGGCAACGCTCACATTTCCCAAAATACTACCGCCAATATACAGGTTGGTAATTATCAAATCCAATCCGTTTAGTAGAACCTGACTAAGCTTGGAAATGCTGTTCCATATTCCACCCTTTACCATCTCTAAAATGTGTTTCAGCTTAAAAAAATGAACAGATATTGCCAATCCATTCATATTTCTCTTCGTAAAGCATATAGCATATATAGAAGCAATCAAAGAAGCGATAAGTGTAGCTGCTACGGTGTATTGAATTTTTACACCAATATAATTGAACACTAAGACCAATAAAACAACCCGAATCATATCAGACTGTATTGTTCTCCAAGCTCCAACATATAGCTTATTGGTTGCGTAATATCCAACACTAAAAACAGAAAGGCTTAATGAAATAGCAAAACTTAAAAACACAAGGGAAAAAGTCACTTTGGCATCAGCAACCAATTCCGGACTGATATTCAGCACCTTGTCAATCACAGGAATAAAAAGGGCGCAGCCAATCAAGGATAATACAGCAAAAATTATGTTAGCAAACAATGCAGAGTTAAAATAACACTTTGCTTCGTATTCATTGTTCTTATGAAATTGCAGGATAATAAATCTGCTGGCCATAGAGTTTAAGGCCGCTGTTGCGATAGATATATAACTCGTAAAATTATTTGCTAATCCGATTAATCCATAGGCTTCCATTCCTACATTCTTTGTAACATACGGCGTAACATAAAAGCTAATCCCGAATGTAAGGATGAAAGAAGTAAGGTTGGTCAGAATGTTAAGTGCTGTTGGATTGATCGCATTGGTGAGTTTCCTCATAAATTTCGCCCTCGTGTTTTCGCAAGTATATCTTATGCGGTTGTGATGCTTATCCTTTTATCAGATGATAAACTATACCTTTTGTCCTGATGGCAACATATAAAAGAAAATTATCACGAATAAACTCCCTCTTCAGGCGCAAAAGAGATCCTTCTGTGGTAGTGGAATTGAAATTATCCATTGATTTCAATTTATCCAAAAATGATGCTATCTTGTAGTAATAATCAACCTTTGCTTCTTTTACCAAACCGGGCATATTCAGGCTTTTAAAGAACTCTATTCTATCTCGGCTAACCCAAAGGGAATCCGTTATTTTTTTCTCTGTTAGTTTGCCGCGCAAAATACTGTCATTGTCCCTTTGCATATAAAAATAGTACTCACTGTCGCTTAGTACAACTTTTCTGGCACGAGAATACATTCTGGGTGTAAAGTACTCATCTTCATAGTACCTTCCCAACGGAAATCTAACTTCTCCTATAACATCTCTGTGAAACAATTTCCCGCAGCCGCATATGATTTGTGAATTGCTTTTGAATATCAGCTTGAGTGCTTCATTCCCCTTATAAGTGAAATGTTCCTTCTTGATTGGAATATTCTCACTATAGTCTTTTTTCCTGATCACGCCCATCTTAACGATATCGGCATTTTCTTGCAGTGCTACAGTTACCATTTCTTCTACCATGATGTCAGCAATCACATCATCGCTATCAACAAATGTAACATATTCCCCTTTACACACTTCGATACCGGCATTGCGGGCCGATGACAGCCCCTCATTTTCTTTATGGATAACCTTTATTCTGGAATCCAGCAAGGCGAAATCGTCACAAATCTTAGGCGATCCGTCTGTAGAGCCATCGTCAATAACGATGATTTCGGTTTCTTTATAAGATTGATTCATTACCGAATTCAGACAGTCTGCCAAATACTCCTCTGTCTGATAGACCGGGATGATAATGGAAACTAATGGATTCATCATTTTTTCTCAATCTCCCTTTGCAGCCACTCAATACTTTTTCCCCGTTCTTCATTTAGTACTGCATTGGCATGGGAAAAATCCACATTGAAAACGCTCTTGCCATTTTGATAATTTCTGGAGTCAATCTCCCTGTCGGTTAATCTGCACAGTTCCAAAAGAGTTTTTATTCTATCCTCACTAAACGGTTTATGCAGGCCAACCAAAAAAGGTTTGTTGAAAAGTATCGACAGCGCTGTTCCGTGAAAAGAATTTGTGCATACAATAGCGGCCGAATCCAATAGCTCTAAAAACTCAATTGGCCCTGCGCCATAATACTTTTTCCCGGTTCTAAGGGCATTTCTCCATTCAGGCATAATCAGTACACGTTTCAAGCCGTGTTCTTTGGCCAGCTTTGCAGTATACTTATCAAAATCATCAGATACGCCGCCTGCAAAATAGCAAAACATATATCTGTCCTTTGTAGGGTACGTCCTTTCCTTATTTTGAAATAGTTGCCTCCATTCACTTTTGCTTAATAGAAGCACTGGGTCAAGGGCCTGAAAGACAGGAATCCCGGAGTTTTCTTCAATTCTTTTTTTGCCGATGTTTTCACGAACGGATACCGCGTCAAAGCCTTTTAAGGCGCTTGTTATTTTGCTAATCTCTTCCTCCGGCGTAGTTGCCTGAATACCGCTTGCGGAATAACTAATCTTTTTTCTGCATTTTACAAAATCCAGCAAATAGCTGTCATCAAAATCAACGATTTGTGTATTCCAAACTTGGTCACTACCGCAAATATAACAGTCCGCTTTGGGCGGCATATCGATTAACTGTTGATGCGTATGATACTGTTGTTCTGTTTTCGTAATGTGTTTCGCTCTAAAATCCTCAAAGCGCTGTTGCTTTTCTTTTAATTGACCGTAATGCAAGGCATGATAGCAATTCGTCATCATATTGAAACGAGATGTATTGGGCTTGAATATCTGATAAAGCTGGGCAACCTCTTTTTTCTTGTAGTCAATCACATAGGCTTCATATCCCATTTTTTTTAACAAATAATGCAAGGCATAGGTTTGGAATACAGAGCCGTAATTATCAGAATTCATATATGTATGGGTTGCAATCGTTTGATTGGTGGAACACGCTTTCATTTATTTACCCTTTCGTTCGAATCCTTTTCAAAACACGACGTACTTTTCTTTTGAATATATACATTTTGTAGCCCCTAGGAAGGAAATAGCGAATATAAAATCTTTTGCTAAACCCCATGCGGAGAAAAGCCGAGTAAATACCATCTCTATCCGGCGAAGCAACAGGTGGCCTTTGTAAATGCCCATTATACGGCAGATACAGTTCATCTTGCGTATCCGCAAGATGAATATTGTTGATACTGTTTATTAATTCATGGCCGTTAGGAGTATTTACAAGTACGAGAGAAACCCCCTGAATATGGGAGTAATCCGGATGCACTTTGTCGTATCCCCAATAATCCCCTAGGGTAATATCTCCTTGCCTATCCAGATTTGCAAAGGGACACTTATAACACGCCTTGCACTGCAGCGAATTGGAGATAAAGCGCATGGTATACGGCTCATCGTCTCCATTCAAATAAAATGTATCAATTTCTCCGTTTTTCTTTTGATATGTTGCTTTTACGGTATAGCTCATTAACGCATTGGCTTGTTCCTTGCTTCTAAAGCAATAACTAAGGATACTTCCCCCCATCTTTTTCTCAAGATACTTTCGATACCCTTCAAACAATTTGGGAGACGGAACACCATGGCAAATCAAATCCGCAGTAAATAAATTGTCGGAATCGCCAACCGTTTGTTTTAGCGCGTAAACCTGACAAGGCGTACCAACAAACAAAACTTTCTTATTCTGAACATATCTCTTTATCTCAGAAAAAACCGGAAAAACCTCACTTTGCAAATATTTAGAGCCGATTAGAGCATTCAATTCTTCTTTTGAAGTTGCACATTTATGCTTTAGCACAAAGTCATTGTCAAACGCAGCTCCGTAAACCAGTCCATCTTGCTCAATGATTTGTTTTGCCAATTCCGAAAAAATTCCGCCGGAAGACGCTTTGCCCCGTTCTGTATCGTCAGTAGAAAAGGCCAAGTATGACAATTTGGGCTTTTTGTTCTCATTATATTGAAATCTTTGGCTGCACTTCGTTAGGCACAATCCGCAATGAATACATTTTTCTTCATCCACAACCGCAGTAATAAATCCTTCCAGACTGTGCGACATAGAAATACAGGCTTTGGGGCATACCGCAATGCATCCCCCGCACCCACAGCAGTCTATTGGGGATATATTCATCATGCCCAATCCACTTCCTTTCGCATAAACTTCGCAAAGCATCTAAATATGCAGACGGCTCAGCGCCTAATAACCTTTTGGTACAATATTTTCAATCTCATTGCATAAGAGAACAGGTTGTTATTAACCGCCAGTTTATAAGCTTGTTTCTTTTCTTCCGCAATTAGCGGCGCATGATTCATACAGTTTAATACGGAATAAGCAAGCTCTGTCCTCAGCTTATCCTGCATAAAAAACTGAGTGTCTCGATTGTTGTCCAGAATGCTTGCCAGCACATCAATAAATAGGGCGAGTTCGTTGGCAGTGTACTTCCCACATTCACCTATGCAATATTTTAAAAATATACTTTTCTGTTCATCGTTTGCATGAAATTGCATATCTGCAAAACGCACTTCCAGCAGTCTTTTCAGCAAAACTTTATACTTTTCGCCTTTGTCCTGAGTAATCTGCGTATTATGAATACGATAAAGGTGGAGTATGTCCGTTAATGCTGATATATTTGTTTTTTGCGCTAGCTGCCACCATAAGAGGTAATCTTCTGCGCCTGCGAATTCCTCCTGGTAGCGTATTTGGTTTTCTTCTAATACCAACCTTCTCATCATTACTGTGGGATGGGCAATACACGAAGAAAAAACCAGCTCGGCCTTTAGCTGATACGGATTTGCAGAAAAAATACGGTTGCTTTCTGTAATACCGTCCCCAAATTTTTTTAGTCCTGTTCCTAGGACACCAATATTGGGATGAATATCCAGATAATCCACCTGTTTTTGAAATCTTGTATTTACAGAAATATCGTCCGCGTCCATACGGGCGATATATTCCCCGGTGGCATAGTCCAAGCCCTTATTTAAGGTGACAACAATCCCTGAGTTTGTATCATTCTCTAAATAAACAATGCGTGGATCGGAGTAAGAGAGAATTATCTCCTTTGTACGATCCGTCGAACCGTCATTGATGATAACAAACTCAAAATCAGTAAATGTCTGATTGAGAATACTGTCAATTGCTTCCCCTATGTACTTTTCGGCATTGTACGCCGGCATTACTACACTAACTTTGGGCATTATATTGCTCTCCTCGAACTTCTATCCGTTATTAATCCACTCCACATAATCGAATTGGTCATAATATCTTTCGCCTTTCAGATTCATAAATTCTCCAAGCTGACCGGTTCCAATCTGGTTTTCAAAGCCCTTTATGTAAAAGAAGTCCGGATATTTTTCTTGATCCACAGGATGATTGACAAAAAGGACTTTATTCTTCATCGGAAGATTCTGTGCACGAGAATAAAGATCGTCATCGGGTTCCATTCCCATGAATGTCCAAATCACATATAACGAATCCATATGGAGTCTAGCTTTGCGAGTTTCCCACTTTTCGTTTGCTTCATCGAAGCTTTTATAGTGAAGAAAATGAAGCTCAAGGTCCTTCAGCATTCCCCCACCGCTCAACATGGCAACCGGATAGTCCGGAGCTGCCGGGTCATACTTTGGATTTGGTATCTGGATCAGGGGCTGGGTAATGTAAAATTCAAAATGCTCTATGAAGTCAAAAAAGTCAAGGCCATGGAAAAACATATTAATCGTAGGCGAATCAAAACGCAAACCCAAATCATGAAGTATAAAACCACCTGTGCAGTTGTTGCAAAGGATGGAAATATCCTTCTTTTTTAGCTTGTTGCGTTTCTTTACTGCAATAATTCTCCGCCTCAATAATTTATTGATTCGTCTTGTAATTTTACCGTTATGCAAACTCATTATCATCCCTCCCGTACCGATGTCTAACCGGAAATGCTATCGGTCATTCATGTACTTTCTGCATTATAAGCCGGTATAAGTTGATTAATTAGGGGCATGATGACCCGCCCGGTTGAATATGCGCTTTAATAGCTCTGTCATTTTTGTCACAAAAATGCTTGCAATTGCTGTCAGAAGTAACGCTATTATAATCCCGACAGTAACACTTTGACATTTGAAGATAATTGATGTGCTGTAACCTATAAAAAGGCAGTGCGTTAAATAAACGGAGTATGAGTATTTGTCTGAAATTTTAAGCAGTTTTTCCGAAACCCTGTGCTTTTGAAAAAATATCTGCAAAAAATAGAACAATACGGTTCCAACAATCGTCTGTGTGTAAATAAAAAGAAGCTCGCTAATTGCCCCAACTGCCCCGTCAGGATGCGCAACATATCTGGCAAAACATATAATAATCAACAGAGGAATTGAGAGTAGCAGCATCCATATATATAGACCTTTTTCTGTCTATCGTTGTTCTCATATCTGCGATAAATAAAGTAGGATAGATAGAATCTCAGCAGCACACCCCAACTCAAAACCGAAATATCAAAGAGTCTTTTGAGCAGCATAGAGCCTCCCTGAATAACAGCCGTGCCGGCTATAAGCATCCCCCAGAACTGCATTTCAGACATATCGCAAACCTTTATTTTCTGGATAAAAGGCACGGATAGGTAGCAGAATAAAATATAGGTTAAGAACCATAATTGTATAAACATCCACCCATTGGGAACGAACGACTCAAAGCCCAAGCCAGATACCAATGAATACGCAATAACCTTTCCGTCCGGAATCTCAACACACAGTAAGTACACAACCAGAGTCGCTATTACTGTAATGATGCTTGGAATTACAATCTCCTTATACCGATGCCATAGCCACTTTCCCCGCTGAGTTATCGTTCGAGAGCTGTAAAGATAGCCAGACATACAGAAAAACAGCACTAACCCTAAATTGCACCAATCTGTTAGTATGTGTAAATTTGAGTTCATTCTTTCGAGCTGCTGCAAGATATGTAAAACCACAACCGTAATGGTTGAGATTAGTCTAATGCTAGATACTGCATAGTCCTTTTCCATTACGCTTATCTCCCATGCTTCCAATTTGCCAATTTTGCATATGTAATCAGCAAACCGTATTTTTTATCCAGTACCCACCGGCTCTTTCTGTCCGCTCCGTAGATTTTAATTGCGGCTTGAAGCTGCTTATCCTCGCATAACCTCTTTACCATATTCTTTTTTTCTGCTGCTGTCAGCGGTGAAGTCTTGTAATAATAGTTGCAGACAGCACTAATAGTTCCACCAATGAACTGACCCAGATAGGCCTTCTGCAATTCTTCGTCATTGCCCCAAGCATACCGTATTGCCTGTTCAATGCCATCCGCAGCCATCTTATACGCTTCGAAATAATCCTCATGGAAGCGGTGGACAGCGCTTTTCACATTCACAAAGCGATTATAATAGCTCTCCTTCAGATAGCTTACTTTATTTGCCTGCCCAAAAGCATACAGATTAAAAATTCGATCTTCGGAGAATTTCACGCCAAGCGGAAACGCAAGCGGCTGCTTGCGTAGCTTGTCGCTGTGTCTATCACTTTTGTAGATACAGCGACAAGCGGAACCTGCCATCTCTAATAACAGAGACGGCGTAAAATCGGATTTTTCCAAAATTCGATTTCCCGATAACTGCGTGATCGTGTCCGCTTGGGTTCTGCCGTCATCATACACCGTTGTTGCATCGCACATAACAATATCAGCGTCTGCCTCCTGCGCCTGGGCAAGAAGCTTGGCATACATTTCCGGCTCAATCCAGTCATCGCTGTCAACGAAGCCGATATACTCGCCTTCAGCAGCCGCAATTCCCGCATTTCTCGCTGCGCTCACCCCGGCATTTTCCTGATGAATAACCCGCACACGGCTATCCGTATTTGCATATTGCCGGCAGATTTTCAGGCTGTTGTCTTTAGACCCATCATCCACCAAGATGACTTCCAAAGCTGTTTCCGTCTGGGTCAGAATGGAATCTACGGATTTCTTCAATTCGCTCTCGGCATTGTACACCGGAACAATAATGCTGACTTTAGGCATCTCTAAACCCCTCACACCTGCGCAAGTATCGAATTCTTCCAAGCATCATCCCAAGCATGACATAGGGAAGCAGAATTGGCTTTGACGAGATAAAGCCCAGTTCAACAGACTGCTGTACATACAGAATCAAAAACGAAACAACGCAACCTTGAATAATATAGTCATTGAGCCACCCACGGGCTCGTTTCAAAATATTCTTGAAGGAAGAAATCCACAAACAATACCCTACCGCTCCGTATGCAGTCAGGCATGTGACGGCGCTGTTATGCCAATTATACAAGCCCATAGAACCGGCGCCAATCCAGAAATTGTCAAACAGCACATCAAAACCGTACCGCCAAATATTATCTCTGCCGTTAAAGATCGGCTTGTTGAATTTCTCGAAACTCCATGCTTCCAGAGATTCAAACATCGCTGTTCCGGATATTCCTACTACGGCAGCCGCAATCATTAACGGCAGCACTAAACAAAGGGTTATTCTTCCTGCTCTTCCGTAAATCAGTATTCTGGGAAGGAGATTCAGGGCAAATATGACACCTAGAGCCGTAAAGAGAATGCCTGATCGGGAATTTGTAGAATCCAATAAAGCAGCAAATACAACGCCCAAAATCAGAATCAGAGCTTTGCTTTTTGAGCTTGTCCTGTTGGACAGCGGAATGAGCATCATCAAAAAGCTGTGCATACCAATCATGGCGATGGAGTTATCATTCCAGCCGCTCAGCGTAGTTCCGTAATTATAGACATAAAGGATAAACAGTCCGCCTGCGCCGTATGCTACGCCTGTCCAAAAAACCGCTTTGTCGTCAAAGGGCAGATGGGATAACAAGTAGACCAGACCGAATACCCACAGATATTCTACCGCCTCGAATCCATATCCGTTATAAAACGAACTGACGCAGAACACAGCTATCATAAATACGAAAGAGGTAAAGTCTTTTCTTTGGATTATAAAGTTTCCCTTTAGTATAAAAACACCCACAGTAAGGAAGATAACAGCATATCTGGCAAGCTGCGTAACATGGTACACCTCATCCAAGCCTGTGCCGTTGAATAAATTGACAATCCATAGCAGGCCCATGATGGCTGCATAAAACATGGAAACCATTTAGAATCCTCTCAAAAGTTTATAATAAACCCAAAACACGAAGCCAATGGGCGTACACAATGCAGCCAACACCCTATGCTTACCGCGATAAGCCGACCTATTTTTGCCGGAAAACATACAAAAACACTTGTATTTCCCCGCGGTAATTATTCTATCTTTCCATGAATACTGCATATCGATCCGCTGCATAAAGTACAGGCAATAGCCTGCGGGATTCTTTTTCATAAGGCTGCCAAAGTCATTGGATAAGCCTTCCGGCTGATATTCGCATATCTCCAGAACCTCTTTCAGCGGGCAGAAAGTATACCCGCCCATCTCAAGCCTATCATACAGTACGCATTCGCCGATAAACCGCTCATTGGGAAATACGGGATATGCATAATTCCGGATGACATCCCTTTTGAAAACAAATGCAAACTCGCCTGCAATTTTATGCTTTTTTTCATACTGAAACAGCCCGCAATGCATGTTTTCGTCAATTGGCAGCTCTGCGCTGAGCAGCTTGCCTTTCGTGTCCTGTTTATATGCGATAAAGCCGCAATCGGTATCCCGTAATTTGCTGCCGGACTGCTGAATAATCTCTACTGCATTGGGCGCTAAGAAATCATCCGAATCCAAACACAGAAACAAATCACCCAGCGCATTCTCAACGGCTACATTATAGGCCGTATGCTTTCCGCCGTTTTCTTTGTAAATATATCTAACTGCGATTTTTTCTTCTTTTATGAACTGCTCAACAACATCAGATGTATTATCCGTAGAGCCGTCATCTACAATTAACCACTCAAAACCGCCGCGATTCTGGGTGATCAGGCTTTGGTAAAGCCGATCAAGCAGACTGCCTCTATTATATGTAGGGGTAAAAATTGTCAGCGTCATTCTACATACCCTATCCTATTGTTTAATTCGCTGTATTGTTTTTCCTTCAACTCATCCGAAATGTTTTTCCGCAAAGTAAAGGTTTCGTCATATACCGGAGCGGTTTCGAGCTGTGCCTTATGCTTTTGAATAAAATCGTCTAAGCTCATAACCGCTCTGGCAGGGTTGCCCGCCGCAACAGTATTGCTGGGAATGGAATGGGTAACAACAGACCCTGCGCCGATAACCACATTGTCCCCGATGGAAACATTGGGCAGCACAATACTCCCCGCGCCGATAAAACAATTATTGCCTATGGTTACTCTTCCAATTTTGGCATACCCTGTCCAATGGCAGGTGCTGGCATCATGGGCAAGAATCTGCACATGGGGGCCAAGGGTTACATTATCCCCAATCTCGATAAGCCAGCAATGAGACGGATCCAGTTCAAACCCCAATTGGGGGTTAAAGTTTTTGCCTACCCGAAGCCCTAGTTTTTTCAAGGATTCTACGGTTCTTTCGCCTCTAAGACGGTATACAAGCTCTTTCATCCATTTTTTTATCATTTTTTGATCCCTATTTTCCCAAATATATCCTTTCCAAAAGCACGATGCAGAGGTTTGGTGATGGCACAGCGTATTTTTTGGCCTGTTGTCAGGCAGCTTCCCATATACCAATGAATGGAAACGGTATTTTCGGTTTTCTCCAGCACGCCTGTAGTGCTCTCATAAGGATTAAAATACTCCTTAGGATAAACCGTTCCCCATTCGAACTTTTGGTAGGAGCCATCTCTCACAAGGCCAAGTTTTTCCAGTGCCCTTGAATTCAGTTCTGGGCACATACGCACGCCGTGCTTCCCATCCAGGAGCGGCTCATACTCCTTCAGCATCATCTCTAAGGCCAGACCACTTGCGACTGAGCCAAAGGCCAGGCCACTATTACTGCTGGCATTTTTTGAATTTGAAGTTTCTGTTTCAAATCCAAAAAAGGCCTTATTTCCCAAAAGGAAATCGGGATTACGCAGCAACTCAACATCGGTATCAAAGTAGAGCCCGCCGTGTTGGTATACAACCAGCAGCCGCACATAGTCGCTAAGAAATGCCCATTTCTTATTTTCGTAGCACATTCTGGTATAGCCGTTCATGTTTACATCGAAATTGTCTTCATTCCATTCGATAATCTCATAGTCAGAGCAATACTTCTTCCAGCTTGCGATACATTTTTGGGCGAGCTTAGGCTTTTCACCCCCGCCAAACCAACAGTAATGTATTTTCTTGGGAATCATTTGGAGGCTCCTTATGAATTTAATTTCCTTCGGTGCAGAAAGTCGTAAACCTGTTTGGGAAGCAAGCCTACAATAATTGGCCTGGCACAATACAGGTAATTTACCGGACTTAAATGCAGTTTTTTTACGGCCGAGGCGCCGACCCGTGCCTCGTTGATGCGGTATTTGAATTTTCTGCGGCTGTATGCGTTGCGGTCATCCCGCATTTTATAAAGCGGCTCATCCAGATTGTATCCCCGAAAGCCTTTTTCGTACATTCTTACCCACAAATCCCAGTCTTCCACGCGAAGCCTGTTTTCCGAAACCGCATATCCCTTTACTGCCGCATAGGCTTCTTTTCGAACCATGCACGGTGCGTGGCAAAAGGGCGTACCTTTCGCAAAGGAGGTTATATTGGGTTCACCCAATGCTTTCCCTGTACGGAAATCGCCGTTTTCATCGAAATAAATCATAGGGCAACTGACTATGGCGTACTCGGGGTGTTCGTTCAAAAAGCCGATTTCTTTTTCGAATCTTGCCGGCAGCGATATGTCATCCCCGTCCATTCTGGCAATATACGCGCCTCTTGCAGCCTCCAAGCAGCGGTTAAGGGTAGCGTTCAGCCCCATATTCTTTTCGTTTTTCAGGAGAACAATTTTATCGGGATATTTTTCTTTATATTCTGATGCAACTTCGTATGTGTTGTCCGATGAGCCATCATCGCACATGATAAGCTCCCAATTTGTATATGTCTGATTCAAAATGGAATCAATCGCTTCCGGCAAGGTCTTAGCGCAATTATAAATTCCCATAAGAATGGAAATCATGGACTTTTCATCAGAGCTTGCCATCTTTTAATACTCTCCTAGCAGTTTTTTCCTGTCTTCCATGATATATTCAAACAGCTTGCCTTGCTCAAAGTGTTCTACAGCAAAACTATGGGCATTAGACGCGAGAGACTGATACAGCTCATCATCTTTATAAATCCTATCCATAGCTTCCGCCAATGACTCCACATCCGCTTTCTTAACCACAAGCCCTGTCTCATCTTTCAGCATTGCGTCGGTAGGGCCGGGAATATCGCTGACAATGACCGGCAGCCCCATCGCCTCAGCCTCGATCACACCGCTGCCGAAGCCTTCGCGGTAACTGGGCAAAATATACACATCCATAGCCGACAGATACTTTTCCACCACATTTGTCTGCCCTGTGTAAATCACATTTTCGGATTCTTTTGACCAGGTAAACAAATCCATATCCATGTTCTTGTCCAGCTCTTCTCTGCCTACCAGCATCAGATATGTATTCTCAGGCAGCAGTTGCTTGTATGCCGCAAGCAGTTCATTGATTCCTTTATCTCTTGTAATTCTTCCCACAAATCCGTATACAAACGCATCTTCCGGGATTCCGTGTTGACCTCTGATTTCTTTGCGATAACCGTCCTTTTTCAAAATGTCAAACTTATTCAGGCTTACACCGCTGGCACTGCCGTTCCAAATCACAGAGCCTTTTTCCTTGGGATATAACTCTTGCTCGTGGGCAAAGTTCAGGTTGCTTTTACTATCGGGTTCAATCCAAGTGGACATTCTGCAAACCAGTTTTTCCTCTGCCTTGAAAATCTTTCGATTCAGCCCGGTCATTCCAACATAGGCCATTCCCCATTGGCAATAGAGGCGAACCGGAACACCGGCAAAAAATCCAGCTAAGGATGCGTAAAGAGAAGCGTTCGGAGTAGAATATTGAATCAAATCAAATTTTTCCCTCTTAAAAATCTTCTTCATTTCCAGCATAGCCTTTATGCCCGATATGCTGATGCCTCTCTCCATGGGAACCGGGTAATAATGAAAATACTCCGGTAAGGCTTTTGCAAATTCATCATCTGTGCTGCAAATAAAGCTAATATCCCAGTCTGTATGCTCATGAAGGTATTCCGCAGTTTTTAGTACAAACGAACTTAATGTCGATGAAATTGTTGTAATAAAACAGATTCTTTTCATGGTATAATACCTCATTTTACATGCTTGCCGCCTCATTCTCCACGGCTTCCAACCCAAACGCCAAATTGCAGAGAATTAGGACATTCGTTGCCTGAATCCCTTAATGAATCATGAGTTCATTATATTTCATCATATAAACACCATCTTGGTAATCACCAATCATCTTTGGATTGGGAACGCCATTCAGATTATTTACAATTAGCGCCATGTGGTTTGCCCCGGACTCGTAGGCGTGGGGATAACCGCCGCCAAAGCGGGGATTCACTTCGGAGATAAAATACTCGCCGTCCACTTCAAAAATATCAATATCAATCTGCCCAGTATATCCGGCCTCGTTGACAAATTGCTCAATCAGCGCAAATAGCTTCTCGTCCTTGAAGGAGACTGCCTTATCGGTTTCACCGGCGCGCATTTTCAGCTTTTTCTTAGTGAAGATGGAGACAACCTCATGTGAAATCAAATCGATATACACATCTGCGCCAATTTCCTGACCATCCAGAAATTCCTGAATCATCAAATCCTTTTCATGGGCAAACAGCAGTTCCACAGTTTCCTTGTCATAGACCTTGGAGATGGAAATACTGGCGCTGCCTCTGGCAGGCTTTACAAACACCGGGTAGGAAATCAGCCCTGCCTCTACATCGGCAAAAAACGCCTCTTTGTCCATGTAGGATTTGGCGCATTTGTAGCCATGCTGGAACAGCCAGCCAAACATCTGCATTTTGTCAAGGGACATCTCACACAGCGCATAAGAGGAACCTATCACCGTTGTGCCAAGTGCCGCAAATTTTTCCTGATTCTCTGCAAGCAAAGAAAGCTCCGGGTCAATCAAAGACAGCACACCTGTTATCTTCTCTTTCTTGCAAATCTCCAAAATAACATCCGGATAGTTGGGTTCCGTCATTCTCGGCACAATATAGTACTTATCTGCTTCATAAATCGCAGGGGCCAATGTGCTCATATCGGTTGCCACAACCGTACCTTTTCCCGCAAGGTTTCTTCTGAAATACTGGACAACTTTATTCCTTGTTCCAGCGCTTAAAATCAAAACATTAATCGGCATATACTTTACCTCTATACATTTTGCGATTTTTTTGCCTTTCTGATTTCTGCAAAGTTACCTTCTGTTTTTGTGGTGTCAACCGCATTATCCTTATGGTTCAAGAATACCTGTACAGACTTCCAGATAATCTTCAGGTCAAATAAAAGCGAAACTTTGTTGACATATTCCAAATCGTAAGCCAGCTTTTTGTCCCAGCCGCATATCGTTCTTCCGTTCACCTGCGCCCAACCAGATAGCCCCGGCCTCACATCATGGCGGTGGTGCTCTTCCTCCGTATAATATGGAAGATAGCTGACTAAAAGCGGTCTGGGGCCGACGACGCTCATATCGCCTTTTAGAATGTTGAAGGCTTCCGGCAGTTCGTCCAGACTGGTGGCTCTCAGGAGCTTGCCGAATTTGGTAAGACGGACTTCATCGGGCAGCAGCTCGCCCTTTTCGTCCCGCTCGTCGGTCATGGAGCGGAATTTGTAGAGGTTGAAAATCTTCTCGTCCTTGCCGGGGCGGGGCTGCTTGAAGATAACAGGGCTGCCGAGCTTGACGCGCACCAAAATGGCGAGGATGATGTACAGCCAGCTAAACACAGCAATGGCAAGCAAAGCGCAAACAATGTCTATGGGGCGTTTGAAAAATCGCTCATAAGGCCCGTAGGGTTTATGTTTTATTTCCATAGTCAGCCCTCTTTACCGGAAGCAGCTTTTTACAATCTCAATAATCTGCGCCTGTTCTTCGGCGGTCATTTTGTTATCGCTGGGCAGGCACAGGCCACGCTCGAACAAATCCATACCCACATCCACGCAGCCACCTGCGATATAGGCGTTGGTTTTGGCTCTGCCGTTACCCTCTCTTGTGATAAAGGGGTTCATTCGGAAGATTGGCTGCATGTGCATAGGCTTCCAAATCGGACGGCCTTCCGCATTGTACTTTGCCAAGGTTTCCAGAATTTCCGTGGGGCAGCTCTTGCCCGGCTCGCTGGTATAGAGGGCTTTCTGCTCTCCACGAACCTGAGCGCACATGGCATCCTTATCAATGAGCAGGCAGCTCAGCCAGAAGTTCGGCTCGCTGTTTTGTTCATCATAGGGGTTCATCCGCACCGGAAGGTCTTTGAAGCCCTCCTGATAGCGCATATAGATGGCCTTTTTCTGGGCAATATGCTCCTGCAGATAGGGAAGCTGACCCCGGACAACGCCGGCAATCACATTGCTCATGCGGTAGTTGTAGCCCAGCTCCTCATGCTGATACCAGCTTGCCGCTTCCCGGCTCTGGGTAGACCATTTGCGCACCTTTTCCGCATCCGCCTTGGAATCGGTCAGGAACATTCCGCCGGAGGAGCCTGTAATGATCTTGTTTCCGTTGAAGCTGATGCAGCCATAATCGCCAAAGCTGCCGGTCTGCTTGCCTTTGTAGGAAGCACCCAGAGATTCCGCCGCGTCTTCCACGATGACAGCCCCGTGGGCATGGGCAACGGCGCGGATTTCGTCAATCTTGCCCGGGGTGCCGTACAAGTGGGCAACCACAACTACCTTTACCTCCGGGTAGATTGCAAAAGCCTTTTCCAGAGCCACCGGGTCCATGTTCCAGGTATCCGTTTCGGTATCAATAAATACCGGCACGCCGCCCTCATACACCACCGGGTTCACCGTTGCGCTAAAGGTGACATCAGAGCAGAATACCTTTTTGCCGAACAGCGCTCCCTTACCGGTTTCCGGCTGACCGTACACGGCTTCCCCGGCAAGCTTCACGGCAAGGTGCAGCGATGCCGTACCCGCCGACAAGGCTACGGCATATTGAACGCCGATTTTTTCCGCGATCAAGCGCTCAACTTCGTTGATGTTCTTGCCCACCGTGGACATCCAGTTGGTTTCGTAGGCTTCGGTAATATATTTCAGCTCATCGCCGTGCATGGTAGGCGATGACAGCCAGATTTTGTTTTTGAACGGTTGCATCGGCATCTAATTCTCTCCCTTTTACACACAATATCATCCCAAGACAGTTAGAGCAGTCTTTTTCACGGCATTTTCCAAAAAAGGCCATATCTCTGTCATTTTATGGTACACATTATACTCCTTATCTTGGGGAAAGTCAACAATCCCCGCTCCGTTCCGGGCGAAAAGGACATGGGCGCAGGAAACTCGCCGAAAAAAAACAAAAAACCGTGCCGGAGATTGCTCTCCGGCACGGTCATTGTAGAAGGGAAGGGATTACAGCAGGTTGGAGAAGTACTTGATGGTGCGGACCATCTGAGAAACATAGGAGTTCTCGTTGTCGTACCAGGAAACTACCTGAACCTGGGTCTTGCCGCCCTCCAGGGGGCAAACCATGGTCTGGGTGGCATCGAACAGGGAGCCGTAACGCATACCGATGATATCGGAAGAAACGATCTGATCCTCGTTGTAGCCGTAGGACTCGGTAGCGGCAGCCTTCATGGCAGCGTTGATCTCGTCCACGGTAACGGACTTGGAAACAACGGCATTCAGGATGGTAGTAGAACCGGTGGGAGTGGGAACACGCTGAGCAGCGCCGATGAGCTTGCCGTTCAGCTCGGGGATAACCAGGCCGATGGCCTTGGCAGCGCCGGTGGAGTTGGGAACGATGTTCACAGCGCCGGCACGGGAGCGGCGCAGGTCGCCCTTTCTCTGGGGGCCGTCCAGAATCATCTGGTCGCCGGTGTAAGCGTGGATGGTGCACATAATGCCGGACTCGATGGAAGCCAGGTCGTTCAGAGCCTTAGCCATGGGAGCCAGGCAGTTGGTGGTGCAGGAAGCGGCGGAGATGATGTTGTCTTCCTTGGTCAGGGTCTCGTGGTTGACGTTGTAGACGATGGTGGGCAGGTCGTTGCCAGCGGGAGCGGAGATAACAACCTTCTTGGCGCCGGCGTCGATGTGAGCCTGAGCCTTGGCCTTGGAGGTGTAGAAGCCGGTGCACTCCAGAACGACATCAACACCCAGCTCGCCCCAGGGCAGCTCGGCAGCGTTGGCCTTGGCGTAGATGG
>JBJDYH010000015.1:0-4804 GCA_051867135.1 Faecousia sp.
CCACCTCGCCAAAGGCGGCAATGAATTGGCTTCGCTCTTTGATTTGAAGATCGCTTAGCTTGTTCAGAATCCTTGTGAAGTTGGTCATCATGACAGATACTCCCTGATCGAGAAGCCCATTGGCGATGCAGGCCGCAAGGAACGACTTTCCCGTGCCCACATCACCCCAAAACAAAAGGCCAAGGTTTTCTGCCTTGACCTGCTGCCAGTTATTCACATAGCGCTTTCCCATCTGGATATAGGGCGTATCCTCTGCCACCCGAAAGTTCCAGTCCAGCAGATGCGTGTCCTGAATGCCTTTTTGCCGGAGTTCTGCAATTTCCATCAGGCGTTGCAGGCTGCGGTATTCTTGCTCCAACATGTTTAATCACTCCTTACAAACTGTCATTGCCATCATAGGTATACATGCTATGATGGTAGTCGATATTCCTCTGTGTGTCCTTCCGTGCCCAGCTGCGAATGGTCGCCAGATGGTTTTTGTAGGTCTTGCCGCAGGAGGCCATGTACTCGGAAAGACGGTCAATGCGAGCAGCATAATCCCCTGGAAACTGTTCTTTCAGGGATTGAAACTCCGCATCTGACAGAAGCACATTACGATACAGGCCATAACGATGGCGGGGCGAGCCATTCTCTCTTTCTATTTGTTCATCTGTTGTTTTTCTATCTGTTCTTTCTTGTTCTATATTTCTTTGTGAAGGCGTTTCCTCCGCAGGTTTTTCCTGCACAGGCGTATCCTGCATAGGCTTCTCCCACACAGGAATATCCTGCGCTGGATAATCCAGAACTGGGTTCTCCAAAGCAGGCTTTTCCAGTTTAGGCAAACCCTGTTCTGGAGTTGCCGGAACTGGTCTGACATGACGCGGGATTTCATAGATGACATACTCGCTGTCGCCCAACCGACCTTGCTCATTTCTGTATCGATGCCGCTCCAGATATCCGGCAGCTTCCAGCTCCTTCAGCCCGGACAGGATACCATCTTTGCCCTCTTTGGAGATGGCAGCAAGACCACTCACAGAGTAACTCCAGTCCTTTGGAAGACTCAGAAACATGGACAGGATTCCTTTGGCCTTGAAAGAAATCGTGCTGTCTCTGAGGTGGTAATTGCTCATGGTGGTATAGTTGGCGTTCTTTTCTACACGGAAAACAGGGATAGGCAACACCTTCTTCCTACACAGCGGCAGTCTGGCATCTATGCAGACTCGCGGATGCGGCTGGCAAGGCGCATGAACAGGAGCTTACCGTTGGGGGTAATCAGGGTGTGGTGGGCAATCTGCCCGTACCCATAGTAGAAGTCCTTCACGATGAACAGCCCCTCGTTGGACTTTTTGGCATAGGGCATCAGGTAGCCCTTGGCAGTCCGGTACAGGTACTTGTTCTTCAGCAACCATGCGACGAACTGCCGTTCGGGCACCTGAATCTCCTTAGCGGTGGTCCGAATGTTGGTGCAGTCCTCGGCGGTAATGAAGGAATCGAAATACTCCACCTTGGGTTTTGCGGCTTTCGCTTCACTTTCCAGCCGCATCCGCTGACCCCGCTCTTTCAGCATGTCAGAAGTAACCTTGTAAATGATGTCAGGCTCGTTCATAATTTCGGTCAGGAGATTGTCGGTCATGTAGCCGCCGGTCTTGCGAATACAGGGCAGGACTTCTTCAAAGACCCAGTGCTCAAACTTCTCTGCGGAGGGCAGCTTGCTGTGGATGATCAGCCGGTACAGATCGCCCTCTGCGATATAGGACAGGCTCTGAATACCGCCCGGAGTAAGGGTGTCGCGTTTCGCGACACCCTTGCAGTGCCGCTGCAACGCAGCTCGGGGGTTGGAGTAGCCAAGTGCGACTGCTGCATCATTGGCACAGAAGAGGTACTTATCTCCCTCCCGCAAAATCCGCATCTGACCAAATTCAGGGTTGTCGAACACTTCGAGGTTCAGGGTTTCGTTTTTGCTCATCTTGCATCCTTTCTTTTCGAGTCTGTTTCGGTGGCTCGATCACCTTGAGATGATTTGTTTTCCCGTAGAAAAACAAAAAGAGCGGTTACCAACCACCGAAAAACTTCGGAAGTTCATAACCGCTCTATGTATGTCTTCACATCCAGCACCATATAGACAGCACTCCGAAAGCCGGAGTGCCTGTCTACACCTTGGTGTCGTCTGTGTGTATTTACTTGGAAATATGATAGCTGCGCAGGGTATCTTTGAGTGATCGCATGTTCTGCAACAGTATCTGACGCTCATTGGCAGAGCAATCAAACAGGATATCCAATTCGTTGGCGTTCATGTTGTGGCCTGTCACCAGAAGATTGTTCGCCAGAAGCTCATCTGCCGAGACATTCAAAGCGTTTGCAATGTTGATGAAAGATTCCATACTTGGAATTCTTTCTCCACGCTCTAAGTAACTGATATGAACACGGCTCACCTGAGCCAGATCTGCCAGTTCTTCCTGCGAAATTTTGTTCCTTAATCTGTGGTATTTCACCCTGGACCCGATACTTTCAATGTCGATCAATGAGAATTATCCTCCTTTTTCAAAACACCAAGGTGATCGACTGTATCGGTTTCTGAGCTATCAGCCAGCTCATGTTTTGGGGGAAGGCTGCAAGATTGCATAGATTTTGACACTCCTCGAGTTCGTGCAATCTTGATAGGAATGTAACTGCCAGTTACTTCTTCAGAAAAATGTAACCGTCAGTTTGTGGAGTAATTGCAAGATTGCAATTATCATTATTCTATCGTGTTTCGGAAGAATAAAAGGGTTTGTGGAGAGGAGGTATCTGGATGATTGATATGTGCGATGGAAAATTAAAGCTCTATTCGGGTGTCACAGAAACATCTGTTGATTGGCTGTGGTATCCATTTATCCCTTACGGAAAGCTGACATTGTTGCAAGGCGACCCCGGATGTGGAAAATCTACCTTGATGATGAATCTCATAGCAGCGGTGTCCAGCGGAAGCTGTTCACCAGATGGAAAGAAAATCAAGAAGCCGCTTCATGTCATCTATCAATGTTCAGAGGATGGAATTAGCGACACGATCAAGCCGCGCTTGCTTACCGCTGGCGCTGATTGCAATAATGTAGCCTTTCTGGATGAGGAAACAGACTGGATAACGCTGAACGACGAAAAGATCCGCAGGGCGATTGCGGACTTCAACGCAAAACTCCTTGTGATAGATCCCGTTCAGGCGTATCTGGGAGAAACGGATATTGCCAGCGCAGCAGCCATGCGAAAGATGCTTCGTCAATTAGCAGCCTGGGCTGCTATGTATGACTGTGCAGTCGTCCTGATTGGTCATCTCAATAAGAAACAGGGTTCCAAAGACCTGTACCGTGGCCTTGGCAGCATTGATCTTGTTGCCGCAGCCAGAAGTGTTTTGCATATTGAGCGGCTTCCAGAAGATGAGGACATTGCGGTAATCCATCATGTCAAAAGCAGCTTGACCACAAAGAGTAAGGATGTGTACTTCACCCTTGATGGAAATCGACGGGTGGAATGGTTGGAGCAGCCGTTTGATGTTCAGCCTGACAAGTCTACAAAACAGACAATTGCATCGAATATTCTAAAATCACGGCTGGCAAATGGTCCAGCCAAGGCGACGGATGTCCTTGAGGAACTAAAAAGTGAGGGTATCGGGGAAAGAACCATTCACCAAGTTAAAAAACAGCTGGAGATTCGCTCAGTCAAACGCGATGCTGCATGGTATTGGCTCCTGCCGGAATCCGAGATGAATAGTGGAAGGTGAGTACATGTCGAGGTATCAGGCAAAGGAAGAACTTCGCCAGGTATATCAGAGAGAAGAGAAACGATATCAAGCGTATATACCAGCCAAACCAAAAGTTAGTCTGTATGGAGAGGAACACATTTTTCGTGTCTGTGCATATTGCCGCGTATCTACCGAGAATGACGAGCAGCTCTCCTCCTTCGAGCTGCAGCAATCTCATTACAAACAGCTGGTGATGGATCATCCAAACTGGGAACTAAAGCACATATACGCGGACGAAGGCATTTCAGGTACATCCCTAAAGAACAGAGATCAATTCAATGAGATGATAGCTGCATGTAAACGGGGGGAATACGATCTGATCGTAACCAAAAGCGTATCCAGATTTGCCAGAAATCTAGTGGACTGTATTTCACTCATCCGTATGCTGAAAGGACAGGTTCCTCCAGTTGGCGTTTTCTTTGAAACAGATAATCTCTATACCCTTGCGGAAAACACAGAATTCATGCTGTCCTTTCTGGCCACCTTTGCTCAGGAAGAATCGGTAAAGAAAAGCGAAGCTATGAATTGGTCTTTACAGCAGCGATTCAAGGATGGAAAACTCCTCACGCCAGCTCCGCTTGGGTATGATCGTCAGAGGGATGTTACCGGAAGGTATATCAAGTATGCCCCCTTGGTCGTGAACGACTCTGAAGCAAAGATCGTTTCATTCATATACGATGCATACCTTTCTGGATGGTCAATGGAACAGATAGCAGCGCTTCTGAAGGACATAGGTGTGGAAACAAAATCAGGCGGTACTGATTGGAACGCTGGCTCTATCGGTTATATCCTCACCAATGAACGGTATTGCGGAAATGTGCTGACTTGGAAAACCTTTACCGCAGATTTGTATGAGCACAAGCACCGTAAGAATAGACAGGATCGAGATCAGTATCTCTACACCGGCAAGCACACCGCCATCATTACGGAAGAAAAGTTTGAGGCTGTTCAAGTGCTGATGGAAAACAGAAAGCACCATGTGCGCGGTGGACTGCCGGTGATGCATGTCATTGACGAGGGTATCTTCCGCGGATTTATACCCATCAACCA
>JBJDYH010000016.1:0-4801 GCA_051867135.1 Faecousia sp.
CCACTGCCAGAGGCAAACTCCACATCATCCAGAATAATGACCATCGCACTTCTGGTTTCTCCGGTCTTCTGATCCGTCCAGCTGTCTTCGTCCAGACGTCCGACCAGGTTGATGTAGGAGCCTTCTTTCAGATCCATCTTGCGGATGCGTTCACAGATGTGACCAAACGCCTTCACGGAGATGTTGACCCAGCGCGTGTTGTTCTCTGCACGGGTGTCATACTGCTTGGCACCAATGCGGAAGCGCACGGAATCTCCTTTTTCTGA
This sequence comes from Faecousia sp., assembly GCA_051867135.1. Lineage (GTDB taxonomy): Bacteria > Bacillota > Clostridia > Oscillospirales > Oscillospiraceae > Faecousia. Next base: position 267 of record JBJDYH010000016.1, read on the forward strand.
GTAGCGGATGGCAGGGGCATTGTCGTATCCCTTGGAGATGACGACGTTGGTTGCGAATACTTTCAGTAACATGTGTTACTCCTTTCTGCAGGGACTGCCTGCGATAAAATATTTATTTCAACCTGCATTCACAGGCAGAAACCGGGAAATAAAAAAAGTGCCAATCGGCACACAATAGATGTGCAGATTGACACTTTGGAACTCGGATAACGGTAGATTCCTGACGAAATCTCTGATACTGATATATGTATTATAGCATGTGCGGTCTCAATAGTCAATGCGTCTGTTTGTCATATGCAAGAATGCTTTTCTGTATTTCTGCCTTTGTGAACTCCAATGCAATGCGTCCGCGTAAAACATCAAAGCATACCGTGCCATCCGAATTATGGTTTTTCTCAATAAGTTCCCGGATCTCCTGAAGCAATGCCAGCAATTCATTTACCTCGGTCATTATCACCCCTCCTCCAATGTGAGCGCGTAATAGCTATCAATAGCATATGCGCCATTCCTTTCATAAACAGGAGCCTTGTCCGATAAATAAAGCGTTACCCCGCACCCCATAGAAAGCCCAGGAAACTTTCGGCGAACCGGAATTTTCACTTGTTTGTCGTCATGCGAAATCGTAATGGATTTCACTCGTCTTCGAATTCCGGATCTTTCAATGTCTATGCAAGTCCCGTGGATGCGGACGTAGTTTCCATTGATAATATTATAGAGCATTATTCCGGAGTTTACAAATAGAAAGACCGCAAACACCAGGCAGGGGAAGGCAAAAAGAAACTCTCCGGTTCCGGCCCATATGGCAACAAACAAAATCAGAAATAATAGTACCCCGGCGCTGCGTAGAACTGCCTGCCACCGAACAGGCTGTGGCAATTGATTAAATAGCTCTTTCATAGTCACCTCACAGAATAACAAGCTTTTTCTTTTTGATCAGGCGAAGGACAGTGTTTACAACAGTATCCCTGCTGGCTGCAGCTTCCATCTGCGTCTCAAGAATGCAATCAGCAGTGGTATCTACTGTGTAAATGCGTTCGACCAGCGCCTGTCTGTTTGATGTATACAGCAGGTCTTCCGAAGGGGGAACATCATGGTCGATCAAATAGATGAGTTCGGCAATCGTCAGATGCAGACCTGCTTTTGTTAGCCAGATCATCAATCGTTTCTCCAAACCGCGCAGTGGTAGGGAAACTCCTTTTGACACAGCAGGACACAGGATGCATCTGGTCAAAATGCGATATTTTGAAATTTCCGAATCGTCATCCTCACATTCAGCCAAGCCTATACGCTGCAAGTGGCCCACTGCGTGCTCCTCCGCAACTGACTTCACAGTGGAAGTTTCGAATCGACCATTCAGCCAGCATGCCGCTTCCTTGCCTTTTAGTGTGTACTCGCCGCCGCAGTGGGAGATTATCAGTAGCTGCTCAGTAGAGCCATTACCTACAATTCCTTTGGACAAATATGTCATTTCTTCATCACCTCAATCATATTACACGATGAGATGGGATGAACTGCAAACGGATTAAATCAGGTACATAATTGCCACACAAGCTATGATGACCAGCAAGGCACCAACAGCCAGCGCGACAACCTTCTTAATCAACTGCCGGTCCAGAGTCTGTCCAGCCTGATCCTGATCCGCGGGGAGGACATCATCATAATAGCCGTCATAACCGTCTTCTTTTTGGGTCAAGGGCTGTTCCTGGCCTGATTTCTTGATCTTCCGAGCCTTTTGAGATGGCTTCCTCTTCCGTTTCTTTTTCTCTGCGAGCTCCTGATTGGCATTTCCCATATCAGACCTGACTGCCTTTTCCGGCAACGGTTTGCCACACTCCATGCAAAACGCTGCGGAATCATCCATCTGTTCCGCGCCGCAATAAGGACAAAATTTCATGCTACATCTACTCCTTGCTTATAAATTTGGCCGCAAAAAAGGCAGGTCCTCATAGAACCCACCTTGCGATAGTAAGAGTATAGCATATTTCTTTTCCCATGTCAGCGGCATAGCTTTGCCATTTTTTCGGCATTTCTTTGCCAAAGCATTCGCGGTGCCTTTCTCAATCGAAAACCTAAAAGGGAATGGGCCACCAATTTCTTGATGGCCCATCTGTTCAACACTTTTTTAGAAAAGGGACTGTGCAGGCAGTTCATAGTGGACATCCTGCATATTGGGTATTGCTTGCCGCTCTGTCTGCATATTTGCTCGCTGAATCGGATGTGCGACATACTGTGCCGACAGCCAGGCCTGATAATGGATCTGCGTCATCAGCATAAGCTCACTGAATGCATCAAAAGTCATACTGACTGCCACATGATTTTCCGGTTTGTTGCCGAACTTTGGGACAATTAAGCCCTTGGCATTGGTCTCTCCGGGTCCACTGTCCGCAACGAAAAGGAAGTCCGATTTGCTGCCAGGCAGAAGCTGAACTGTCCGGGAAAGACTCTTTTTGTCTGCCCGACTCCGTCCCTGCTTGGCAAGCTTTTCGGCAGAGGTGCCGCCCAGATGCTGATACAGGCAGGTGCTTTCTCCAGCTTTTTTCTTGGACTGCAGCATATATTGCAGCTCTCCGCTGTTCAGTTTCCGGCACAACTCCAGAAACTCATTTACTTCAATATAGATGTGAATGTTGTTGGTCTGCCGGGAGCCAGCCGGGCGGCTGAGGTCATAGGATGCAAAGGCGAAATGGACTCGTCCGATCTCGAACGCATCATTGAGACTTTCCACGAAACAGTTCCGTGCATCCTTACGGATGATTTGATACTGGTTACGGTCGTCAGGCATGCTGCTCCACTCCCTCCGTCCGCTCAAAAATACTGAGTAATTCCAGTGTATGCGAAGCGTTCTGCTCAAACTGCGGCATGAACGGTTTGTCCGCCAAGTAGTTCAGATACAGGAGCGAGAAAACAGTGTCCCAAACCATGCACATGGTTTTTTCTCCAACCATTTTCTCGGCTTTCTTCAGGATATTTCCGACCTGGGCAATCGTCTGATGCCAACGGATGAAAGTCTCATCCTCAGTCGAAATATCGAAGTCAGAGAGCCAGCTACGGACAGTGTGTGTCTCACTGCTGTCTCCACACTCGATGGGCTGCAGAAGATACTGGGTCTGGCAGTTGGCCATACCCTCTTTGCTGTAATTATCCACATCCACCTTGAGGTATCGTCCCAACGGAAACATGGCACATACGGCGGGCTTTGCCTTGTGAATGGCGCATTTCTGATTCTTCAGAAATGGACACCGCTGCACTGCTCCCTGGGGCATTAGCCTGACAATCGGCAGGCGGGAATTGCTCCCGATGTAAGGCTCGCAATAGCGCTTGCATACCTCAACGGGTTCCAGCTGCAGCTCCCGCGCGATCTTATACAGATCGTAGGGCGAAAGCAGAATATCTTCCCGGTGAATACAGCACTTGCCGCACTGGGTGCAGTGGAATTGGAATGTGTCGTCCAATGTAACGGTCATCTGATCAATATGTTCTGCTATTTCCTGTAAACTCATAATGTTATCCTCCTGTTTGTTCTTTTGCTTCAAGTTTCATTTGCCAGCTCTGCCAGAGCGGCCTGTAGCTGCTTCAGATTCCGGCTATACTGGGGCAGAAAAGGCTTGTCCAGTTCAAACGCGGAATACTTAAAGTACAAAAAGCGCATCAGGGCGGCTGACAGCTGCGGCTCTGGAATCCGGCGCAGCAGCCTCGCAATGGGTTTCACCGAATTGTAATCCAGTCTGAGAAATGCACGATCCTCTTCCGTAAGGTATTTCTTCATCCAGGTTTTCACATGGACAGAAGCCCCTTTGAAGTGATGGCGCTTCTCCTGACTGACCAGGTACTCCCAGCCGCCCTTTTCATCCGGCCCTGCCGCAAAGGGATAGAGCCGACAAGCTCTGGGTTTGGCCTGATGTACAGTGCAGCGGCTGTTTTTCAGAAAGATACAGGCATAATCGGCACCGGTGACCACCAGCATATACATCATGTAATCGCACTCGTCAAGGAGCACGGGTTCTGCATACTGCGCGAGAAAGTCATCCGTACTACGGATATCTGCACCTGCATCCCGAAGATACTTAGCGAGCCGGAACACATCCAAACTCTCCAGTGGCACACTTTGCCTCACATGGCGGCAACACGCACCGCAGCCGATGCAACGGAAGGGAATATGTTCTCTGGCAGAGACTTTTTTCATATTCAGAACGCTCTCATTCATCTCTGCGCCTCCATCCACATCGTGTTTGGTCCAGTCAATCTCAAGCTCCATAGGCACCCTCCTTCCTCGTCAGAAACTGATAGAATGCGGACATGGCATTCCGTAATTCTGTATCCGTCCGGTTCCAGTCGTGGATAAAGAACCCAATTTCTTCCGCAGTACAGAGACGGACGCCCTGAGACTCGAAACATTCATGGTCCTCACAGTCGATGACATTGTAAGGAAGACAAAGGACGCCTTCTTTCACCAGAACGAAATAGACGCCGTTATACGCCCCGTCTGAGACCGGGAAATGCCAATAAAGCTCATTGCCAAACTCGCCGACATACCG
>JBJDYH010000017.1:0-21176 GCA_051867135.1 Faecousia sp.
TGGTGCATAACCGCACCGCTGTAGGGGCCGGTCTTGACCGGCCCGAAACCCCAAATCCACCACCGCAGAAAACGAGGTGCGCCAAACGGAACGGCCCATGTGCCGTTCCTATCCACCGCACCAAACGGGCGGGTCAAGACCCGCCCCTACAAAGGGTTGGTGCATAACCGCACCGCTGTAGGGGCCGGTCTTGACCGGCCCGAAACCCCAAACCCACCAACGCAGAAAACGAGGTGCGCCAAACGGAACGGCACATGGGCCGTTCCTATCCACCGTACCAAACGGGCGGGTCAAGACCCGCCCCTACAAAGGGTTGGTGCATAACCGCACCGCTGTAGGGGCCGGTCTTGACCGGCCCGAAACCCCAAATCCACCACCGCAGAAAACGAGGTGCGCCAAACGGAACGGCACGCGGGCCGTTCCCTACAGTATCTTTTGGGGTGCGGCGGTAAATTCCAATTCATCGGGTAGTTGAACAAAACCGATATGCATATAAAATTTTTGTAAATAAGAATAATTCCCATTGACAGCCCATCGCCGCCGTGATATACTTGGCTCATAAATAAGAATTGCTCTTATTTAGAAAGGAGGCTTCCTATGGAAGTAAGTACCAAGCGCTTCCGAAAACGGGAAGCGATCCTTGCGTGTCTGCGCTCCACTACCACCCACCCCGGTGCGGAATGGGTATATGCCCAGCTAAAGCCCCAAATCCCGGATCTGTCGCTGGGTACGGTGTACCGCAACCTGGCTCTTTTCAAGGAGCAGGGGCTGATTCAAAGCGTAGGCCATGTGGGCGGCGTAGAGCGGTTTGATGGGTTTACACACCCCCATGTCCACTTTATCTGCGAAAACTGCGCCAGCGTCATCGATTTGATGGAGCTGGAAATCCCCGAAAGCTTAAGCCGGGAGGCCGGAAAAGCCAGCGGCGGGCGGGTAAATGCCTGCAACCTGACTTTTTACGGCACTTGCGAAAACTGTCTTGTGTAAGTTCGGGCGAGGCCGCCCATACTATTATATCAACAAAAATTGGAGGAATTTATTATGAAAAAGTTTGTTTGCTCTGTCTGTGGCTATGTTCACACCGCCGAATCTCTGGACCCCGATTTCAAGTGCCCCGTATGTAAGGTTCCCGCTTCCAAGTTCGTGGAGCAGAAGGAAGATGCCAAGCTGGCTGCCGAGCATGAATACGGCATCTACGCCAAGACCGTAAAGAACAACCCCGACATTTCCGAGGAAGATAAGAAGTATATCTTTGAGCAGCTCATGGCCAACTTCAACGGCGAGTGCAGCGAGGTTGGTATGTACCTGTGCATGGCCCGCATTGCCGCCCGGGAAGGCTACCCCGAAGTCGCCCTGTACTGGGAGAAGGCCGCTTACGAAGAGGCCGAGCACGCTGCCAAGTTTGCCGAGCTTTTGGGCGAGGATCTGGAGCCCAACATGAAGGCTACCACCAAGGACAACCTGGCATGGCGTGTTGACTGCGAGTTCGGCGCTACTCAGGGCAAGTTCGACCTGGCCGCCTGCGCCAAGCGCAACGGTCTGGATGCCATCCACGACACCGTTCACGAGATGGCAAGAGACGAGGCCCGCCATGGCAAGGCTCTGAAGGGCCTGCTGGAGCGCTACTTTCGCTAAGCAGGAGTTACCTGCTGAAGACCCGAAAGCGCTGCGCAATCTGACCTACGGTTTGTTTGTGCTCACCGCCAAGGGTTCGGAAAAAGACAACGGCTGCATCATAAACACCTGCGTGCAGACCGGCTCTGACCCCACCCGGATTGCCATTTCCGTGCAAATGGGCAACCTGACCCGGGAAATCATCGAAAATACCGGGAAATTCAATGTGTCCGTGCTTTCCGAGGATGTGCCTTTCGAGACCATCCGCCATTTCGGAATGCAGTCCGGCCGGGATGCGGACAAGTTCGCGGATTTCAAGGCCGTCAAGCGCAGCCACAATGGCCTGTACTACCTGACGGAAAATGTCAACGCCATGTTCTCCTGCGAAGTCAAGCACAAAATTGATTTGGGCAGCCACATGATGTTTGTAGGTGAAGTGACCGAAAGCAAGGTGCTGGGGAGCGGCGCAAGCTGCACCTACGCCTATTACCACAAGGCAATCAAACCCAAGCGCTGATCCGTCAGCGCATACATATAAGGAGATGTTACTATGAAGTATGTCTGTAATCTTTGCGGCTGGGTCTACGATGAGGACGAAGCCGGCGTAAAGTGGGAAGACCTTCCCGAGGATTTCGCCTGCGAGCTGTGCGGCGTGGGCAAGGAAGAGTTTACCCCGGAGGAATAAGCCATGAAGATCCGTATCAATAAGGACATTGTGGAGTTCACCCCCGAGCATGCCGCGGAAGCCGCAGAGCTGGAGGCGCTGTGGATCAAGATGGGCAACTGCGTGGGCGCAAGCAAGGCGCTGTCTCCCATCGGCGTGTATATTCCCAGCGAGAACCGGACTGCCGTATTTCACATCGACGGTCTTTCCGAGCAGGAAGCCAAAGAAGTGCCTGTGATTCGCGCGCCCTATGATACCGATGTTTATTGCGTCACCTGCAACAAGACCCAGCATATCAAGGCCGGAGAGCCCATCCCCTTCTGCTGCGGCAGACTGATGGAAATTCTGGACTGACGCAGTGCGCTGTTTGCTGTGTGGCACGGGAAACTACCACAGGGCAATCAAGGCCGACAATCAAAACCAGAGGGAGCGGAAAATCCGCTCCCTCTCAGCGTGTCGATAAACCCGGCAATTCGGAATTGTAGGGGGCGATGCCTACATCGCCCCGCAGCAAAATCCTTCACTTTATTGGAAAATTCGGGCAAATTCGTAACATTTTACAAAGGGCCGATGTGGGCATCGGCCCCTACGACCACCTTTTTCGACAATCTGAGAGGGAGCGGAAAATCCGCTCCCTCTTTCCGTATGTAACGCAATCTATTGTAGGGGCGGGTCTTGACCCGCCCGCTTGCCGCACCTTGTTTTCTGGGGCGGTGGGTTTTGGGTTTCGGGCCGATGTGGGCATCGGCCCCTACAAAGGTGCGTCCCTCGCCGTAGGGAACGCCCCGCGTGGCGTTCCGTTTGGCGCGGCGGTGGATTTTCGCCTGAAACGGCGGGAGCGAGCCCCCGCCCTACAGCAGACCGCATCGGCATTCGGTATCATCGGGGATGTAGGGAATGCATTCATGCATTCCGCTTGCCGCACCCCGTTTTCTGCGGCGGTGGATTTGGGGTTTCGGGCCGGTCAAGACCGGCCCCTACAATGGTGCGGTTATATACCAGCCCCTCGTAGGGGCGGGGTTGACCGGCCCGCCCGTTATGCTCCCTCTTTTGGGTATGCAACTGCCGGTTGCGTGGATTCCCGAATACTTCGCTTGCATGCAAAAGGGCGTCATGGTACAATTCTCTCAGAAGGAGGCGAACAATTATGGCGTTCAACACAAATCTAATCCAAAAACGAAAAGAAAAGGGCATCAACCAAGAAGATCTGGCAAATCAAATTGGCGTTACCCGCCAAGCGGTAAGCAAGTGGGAAACCGGGGAAAGTCTTCCGGACATTTACAAGCTGTCCGCTCTGGCTGACGCGTTGGATGTGAGCATCGACAGTCTTTGCGACAGGGAGCCCCCCACCGCGAAGGCGGAGGTTCTGCCCACGCCGGAGCACAAGACCCTTCCCCTGTGGAAAAAGGCGCTTTCCGTCTTTGCCCTTGTGGCTTTGCTGGCAATCAGCTTTCTTGGGGGCGCATACATCGGCAGACAGACGGCGCAGGAGCATGGAACATCCCTGGGGGATGCTTTGCCTGATGTGATTACGGTCAGCGGCCTGCGCTTTTCCGGCAGCGGGGGAACGCTCCGCTATCAGTTCGTGCCCAGCGTCACCGGGGAGGAATATACCTATCAAATCAGCTTTCTGGGGGCTTCCTCTGACCTTATTACCTTTGATGCCTTCTGCCAAGGGGGCGTATGCACCGGGCAGGCCGTTCTAACGCCGGGAGAGCGGTATACCGTGTCTTTCACCGTCAGCAACGGGGAGGAAAGCCGCACGGTCTGTCTTACCTCCGACTTGATATTGGACACCGAAGGCGGCGCAAGCTGGTCCGGCCAGTAATTACAAAGAGGGAGCGGAAAACCCGCTCCCTCTTTCCGTATGTAACGCAATCTATTGTAGGGGCGGGTCTTGACCCGCCCGCTTGCCGCACCTTGTTTTCTGGGGCGGTGGGTTTTGGGTTTCGGGCCGATGTGGGCATCGGCCCCTACAAAGGTGCGTCCCTCGCCGTAGGGAACGCCCCGCGTGGCGTTCCGTTTGGCGCGGCGGTGGATTTTCGCCTGAAACGGCGGGAGCAAGCCCCCGCCCTACGGTATACCGCACCCTCTGTAGGGGCGAGCATTGCTCGTCCAGCTCTCCCTATGGGAGAGCTGTCAGCTATGCTGACTGAGAGGGCAACCGCACCTTGTTTTCTGCGGTGGTGGGTTTTGGGTTTCGGGCCGATGTGGGCATCGGCCCCTACAAAGGTGCGTCCCTCGCCGTAGGGAACGGCCCATGTGCCGTTCCGTTAGGTGCGGCGGTGGGTTTGGGGTTTCGGGCCGGTCAAGACCTGACCGTTTGCGGTGCCCGGCGGTAGCTGCGCCCGACGAAGCGGGCTTGCTCCCTGCCGACCGCTGCACACGCTGTGCCCTCGCTCTTTCTGCCGCAGGCAGCGCTCGGGCTCGCGGCCCTACAATGGTGCGTCCGTAGGCAACTATCCGGAAATGCCCAACTGCTCATTGACTTGCCGGATGAGAAAGCCGCTGTCGAAGGAGTGGATATCCCCTACGATGATATAAATATCCTGAATCTCGTACTTGGCAATCATCTCCGCCACGGTATAGCCCACCGTTTCCCGGTCGAAATACCGGGGGTCGTAGCAATGCACCTGCTTGTAATTCTGGGTCAGGAAGGGGATTGCCCCCAAGCCAAAGGAATCCATCACCACAAGGCAGTTTTCCGTTTCATCATTGTCGCTCTCTACATAGCGCCAGGGGCCGCCGGGGCCGCCAAGGTAGACGGTATAGCGGTCATTCTTTTTGGCGTTGAAATCCAGAAAGTCCACCACTTCATATTGGTCAACCCCGGTGATCCGCCGAAATTCCAAGGCGGTTTTGGGCATGAGCAGCGCCAAAGTGTCGGGCTGCACATCCATATAGGCTGCGGGGTGATCCCGGTAGTCGGTGCCCCGGAAGGGCTCTTCCAGCGTGATGTCAAAGTCTTCCTCATAGCTGCAGGGGGTTTTTCCTGCCCGGGCGACCATTTGGCTGTAAACCAGATAGGTTCCGTAGGGTGTCCAGTGCATATCCGTGCGGAAGGATACATACGCCCCTTCTTTGATGGCCTCTGCCATAATCCGGGCGGAATCAAAGGCGTAGACATTATCTCTGGACAGGGCGTTGATGACGGAATCCCAGGTGTTATAGAAGTTCCCCTTTTTGTAGCCTGTTACATATTTGTTGACGATATAGCCGGAAGGGACAACGGTAAACATGACCTTTCCGTTTTCCGGCAGCAGGTCTGCCAGCTTATTCACCACCGCCGTTACCGCCGCCACATTCTTCCGGCTGTAGCTCAGCATTTCATTTTCCCCGTATCCGGCGTTCATATAAAGGCCCTGCTTCTGGGGGAAATCCTCCAGATTCGCGGCCGGCTTGGGCTGGATGGGCGGGTTCTCCGCGGAGGCGGTATCTTCCGGCGGGGTAGCTTCCGGCTGGGTTGCTTCCGGCTGGGTAGCTTCCGGCTGGGTAACCGGGGGCGTGGTGGAGGTCAAATCCTCCAGCAGGTCATCAATGCCCCCTGTGTAATCCTCCTTGTCCAAGGGGTCCTCCGCAGCCCCGGCAATGCGCAAATAATCCTCATAGTCGGCAAAGCTCAGCAGATTCTGAACCCGGTTTACGGCGTGGATGGCAGAATTTCTGCCGGGGAAGCGGTCTAAAAGGTAGGTTTCAAATTCCTGAGCGAATTTGCCGTTGAAAAGATTCTGGGCATTCATCTTCGGGAATGCGGCCAGATTGCGGTTTTCCTCAGGAGAATAGGTGCTCTCCCGGGGGGCAAACAGCAGATAGTAGCCCCCCAGAGACACAAGCAGGAGCATCCACAGGGCAATGAAAAACACGGGTATTTTCTTTTTCATATCCATGCTCCTTTCAGAATCGGAAATAGAGGAAGGGGTTGTAGCTCTGGGTAACAATCACAGCCAAAGCCCCAAGGAACAGCGCCGTTACCGCCACCGGCTTCAGCCAAACGCCCACCGCATCCAGCCTTGCCGCTGCCGTTTCGGGAAGAGCGCGCATTGCCATCTTCCATGGCACGCAGGCAAACGCCGCCGCCACCAGGAAAAGAAGATAGTGCTTAAAATAGTAAACGCTCACGCTGTCGCAAAGGCCGCTGCCGCCAAAGCCGAACATGATGCCTAAGTGCTTCAGCCCTGCCCCAAGGCTTTCGTAGTAGAACAGCACCCAGCCGATGAGCACCAGCACCATGGTTACCGTCCAATTCACCCAATCCGGCAGCTTTGCCTTCACATCCTTGAGCAGGAACTTCTCCATAAGAAGCAGCAGCCCATAGTACACGCCCCAGGCCAGAAAATTCCAGGACGCGCCGTGCCAAAACCCGGTAAGCAGCCACACCACCATAATATTGCGGATGTTTTTCCAAAGGCTTACCCGGTTGCCCCCCAGAGGGATGTACACATAGTCCCGGAAGAAAGTGCCCAGAGAAATGTGCCACCTGCGCCAAAATTCCGTGATGCTCTTGGAGATATAGGGGTAATTGAAGTTTTCAAAGAAGCGGAAGCCAAACATCCGGCCCATGCCGATGGCCATGTCGGAATAGCCGCTGAAATCAAAGTAGATTTGAAAGGCGTAGGCGATGGCCATAAGCCAGCTTCCCGCAAAGCTCATGGCAGCGCCGGAGGCCAGAGCGTCCACCACAATGCCGCAGGTATTGGCAAGCAATACCTTCTTGCCAAAGCCGATGAAAAACCGCAAAAAGCCCTGATAAATGTCCTGTGTGTCCGCCCTGCGTTTTTTCAGGCTGGGGACAATGTCCGTATAGTTGACGATAGGGCCTGCAATGAGCTGGGGGAAGAAGCTGACATACAGCAGCAGTCTTGCCCAGCTTTTTTGGGCGCGCACCTTCCGGCGGTAGACATCCACCGTATAGGTAATCACCTGAAAGGTATAAAAAGAAATGCCGATGGGAAGCACCGGCTTATGAAAGGGGTTCTTTACCCCCAGCAATCCGGTAAGCACATCGGTAAAGAAGCCAAAATACTTGAAATATACCAAAAATCCCAAGCTTAATGTGACACCCGCCAGCATACAGGCTCTGCGGATGGACTTTTTCCTGTACCGTGCCATCAGTCTGCCGCAGATAAAGTTCACCGTTACCGTCAGCAGCATGACGAAAATCCATTTCGGCTCTCCCCAGGCGTAAAACAGCAGAGAAAATACCAGCAGCACACCGTTCCTGAATTTGAGATTGCGGAAGCCGTAATATACCAGCAGCACCAAAGGCAAAAACAGGGGTACAAATGTCATGGAGGAAAAAACCACGCCCTCAACTCCTCTCTTTCGACCTATTATAGCATATCCGTCCGAAATAGCAATCCATTTTCCCCTGTAAGCGAAGCGTTATGCACCAACCCATTGTAGGGGCCGGTCTTGACCGGCCCGTTTGCCGCACCTCGTTTTTTGCGGTGGTGGATTTGGGGTTTTGGAACGGCACATGGGCCGTTCCCTACGGAATTTTTCGTTTTGTGTCCGTAGGGAACGCCCCGCGTGGCGTTCCGTTTGGTGCGGCGGTGGTTTTTGGGTTTCGGTCAGGTCAAGACCTGACCCTACATTGACCGGCAGGAAATCTTTGGGCAAGCAAAAAACCGCCCTTGCCCAATGGCGGTTTTTGTGGTATGCTGGGTGCAGAAATACAAGGAGGGATTGCTATGGATGCGCTGATGACCACCAATATTTATGAGCCTGCGGGGGTGGTGCTCATTGCAGGCACCTGCCTGCCCCGCGTGGAGAAGGAAGCCTATGAGGCCCTTGCCGGACAGGCAGACTTTGTATACAGTCTTTGTCTGGAGCAGAGCCATATCAACATGGCCGTTACCAAGCTGGGGGCGATGGCCAGCACCGGGCGGATCACCAAAATGATTTTTGCCACGGTAGACCGCTCCCCCCATTGCACCCAGCTCCACTACATTGACCATGAGATTCGCCGAATGATGACTCTCCCCTTTGAAACGGAGCATTATGTTGCCTGCCAAGGCAGGCTCTACCCCATTGCCGACGAGGTAATCGAGCAGTCCAAAACCCTGCGCACCTTATCCCAGGCTATGACGGCAGACGAATAGGACATAACCACGGCGGTGGATTTTCGCCTGAAACGGCGGGAGCAAGCTATGCGCCCTACGGTATACCGCACCCTCGTAGGGGCGAGTCAAGATATGCCTGGAAAATCTAAAACTGAAACCAGCCGGTTTCAATAAAGCTTTTTCGTCAGAAAAAATACCACTGCGTAAGCAATACCACTCAAAACTCATCAGCCGGAGTTTTCAGTTTTATTGCTTCGCAGTGATATTGCGTTGCAGTTTTATTGCTTCGCAGTTTTATTCGGCTTTGCCGAGTTCGTAAGGTGCGGCGGTGGATTTTGGGTTTCGGACGAGCAATTGAAACGCCCCTACGGTAACAAACCGGGAAATCCCGTAAAAAATGCCTTATCCGGCGCGCCGGATAAGGCATTTCTGTTTTACTTGTTGGAGGGGCCGTTGCGTAATGTGACATCGTGGTAGCCGCCCTCGACGATGGAGACGGAGGATACCAATGTCAGCTTGGCCTCTCTCTGCAGGTCGGGGATGGTGGTCACGCCGCAGTTGCACATGGTGGACTTGACCTTGTACAGGCTTGCTTCCACATTGTCATGGAGCTTGCCGGCGTAGGTAACATAGCTGTCCACGCCCTCTTCAAAGGTCAGCTTGCTGGCGCCGCCCAAATCGTAGCGCTGCCAGTTCCGGGCGCGGTTGGAGCCTTCGCCCCAATACTCCTTCATGTAGGAGCCGTTGACCAGCACCTTGGGGGTGGGGCTTTCGTCAAAGCGGGCGAAGTAGCGGCCCAGCATCATAAAGTCAGCGCCCATAGCCAGCGCAAGAGTCATGTGGTAATCGTGGACAATGCCGCCGTCGGAGCAGATGGGCACATAAATGCCGGTCTCCTTGAAATACTCGTCCCGGGCCGCGGCAACCTCGATGATGGCGGTCGCCTGACCGCGGCCGATGCCCTTGGTCTCCCGGGTAATGCAGATAGAACCGCCGCCGATGCCCACCTTTACAAAGTCCGCGCCGGCCTTGGCAAGGAACAGGAAGCCTTCCCGGTCTACCACATTGCCCGCGCCGATTTTTACGCTGTCGCCATAGTGCTCACGAACCCAGGCGATGGTGCGCTCCTGCCATACGGTGTAGCCCTCGGAGGAGTCGATACACAGCACATCCGCGCCGGCTTCCAGCAGAGCGGGAACGCGGGTGGCGTAGTCCCGGGTGTTGATGCCCGCGCCTACCAGATAGCGCTTCTGGCTGTCCAGCAGTTCCAGAGGGTTATCCTTATGGGAAGCGTAGTCCTTGCGGAATACGAAGCTGACCAAACGCTGATTCTCGTCGATAATGGGCAGGGCGTTCAGCTTGTGGTCCCAGATAATGTCATTGGCTTCCTTCAAAGTGGTGGTCGCGGGAGCGGTCACCAGCTTGGCAAAGGGTGTCATAAAGGAGGCGACCTTCTCGGCAGGGTCCATGCGGGATACCCGGTAATCCCGGCTGGTAACGATACCCAGAAGCTTGCCGGTAGCGGTGCCGTCGTCGGTAATGGCTACGGTGGAGAAGCCGTTGCGCTCTTTCAGGGCCAGAACATCCGCCAGCGTATTTTCGGGGGTCAGGTTGGAGGCGGAAACCACAAAGCCGGCCTTGTGGCTCTTGACCTTGGCAACCATGGCCGCCTGGCTTTCGATGGACTGAGAGCCGAAAATAAAGCTCAGGCCGCCTTCCTTGGCCAGGGCGATGGCCAGCGTGTCATTGGAGACGGACTGCATGATGGCGGAGGTCAAAGGAACATTCAGGGAAATGGCGGGCTCTTCAACGCCCTTGCGGTACTTGGTAAGGGGGGTGCGCAGAGATACACGGTCGGGGATGCAATCCTCGGAAGTATAACCGGGGATGAGCAGGTACTCGCTGAAAGTGTGGCTGGGCTCCGGGTAGATGTAGGCCATTGGAAATTACCTCCTGAATGATATATATTTTATATTTTTAAATTCAATATATTTAGCGTACCGGTTTTCCTCATTTGCTTGCTGAATTGAAATTTGTATGGTTGCCTCCTGTGCTGTAGGGGCCGATGCCCACATCGGCCCGTTGGGGTGTTGCGGATTCGCCGTAGCTGTGTAGACGCATCGTTCTGCGTCCTGCGGGCCGATGTAGGCATCGGCCCCTACATCCACCCAATCCACACCTCTACAACTTCCAGTTTATCGCCTTGGTGAGAAACGCCGATAAGCATTTTTATAATAGTATTTCGCAGATTATACTCTTTTTACACCCCTGTGTCAATGGGATTTTTCCACGAAAAAGGGGGGAATTTTCGGGGGTTTTTGAATACTTCGTCATTTTATAGAATAGCACGGGTTTTCCCCCCGGTCAAGGCCGGATTTTGGGGATTTGGGAAGGAACTTTTGTGCCTTTTGGGGGGAGAAATCCCCACAAAAGCCTTGCATTGGGGCTATTTGTATGGTATAAATATATGTTGAAAAGTATCGAGTTTTTATCCCAAAGGAGTATATATAAAATGTCTGCACAAGAAAAAATCCGCAATATTGCCATCATCGCCCATGTTGACCACGGCAAGACCACCCTGGTGGACGAGATGCTGAAGCAGGGCGGTATCTATCGGGAAAATCAGGTAACGCAGGAGCGTGTTATGGACTCCGGGGACTTGGAGCGGGAGCGTGGCATTACCATCCTTGCCAAGAATACCTCCGTACACTACAAGGATATGAAAATCAACATCGTAGACACCCCGGGCCACGCCGACTTTGGCGGCGAGGTAGAGCGTATCCTGAAAATGGTCAACGGTGTTATTCTGCTGGTGGATGCCGCCGAAGGCCCCATGCCCCAGACCCGCTTTGTGCTGCAAAAGGCTTTGGAGCTGGGTCACAAGGTCATTGTGGCCGTGAACAAGATCGACAAGCCCGATGCCCGTATCCACGAGGTTATGGAGGAGGTTTTGGAGCTGCTTCTGGAGCTGAACGCCACCGACGAGCAGTTCAATTCCCCCACCATCTTCTGCTCCGGCCGTCAGGGTACGGCTTCCTACGGCCCTGACGAAGTGGGCACCGACCTGACCCCCCTGTTTGAGACCATCGTCAACTATATTGACCCTCCCTCCGGGGACGGCAGCGCTCCTTTGCAGCTTCTGGTCAGCTCCATTGATTATAATGAGTATGTGGGCCGTATCGCCGTGGGCCGTATCGAGCGGGGCACCATCAAGGTCAATCAGGAAGTGACCATTTGCGACTATCACGACCCCGAAATCAAGCAAAAGGGCAAGGTTGTTGCCCTCTACGCCTTTGACGGCTTGGGCAAGACCCCCATTCAGGAGGCCTCCGCCGGTGAAATCGTTGCCCTGTCCGGCATGGCGGATATTACCATCGGCCGTACCCTCTGCGCACCCGACACGGTAGAGCCTCTGCCCTTTGTGAAAATCAGCGACCCCACCATTGAAATGACCTTCTCCGTCAACGATTCTCCCTTTGCGGGCCGGGAGGGCAAGTATGTTACCTCCCGCAACCTCCGGGACCGCTTGGAAAAGGAGCTGTTAAAGGATGTTTCCCTGCGGGTGACAGAAGCAAGCACCGACAGCTTCAATGTGGCAGGCCGGGGCGAAATGCACCTGTCCATCCTCATGGAGACCATGCGCCGGGAGGGCTTTGAGTTCGCCGTTTCCACCCCCAGAGTGCTGACTCGCACCATTGACGGCAAGCTCTGCGAGCCTATCGAGCGGATGGTTGCGGATGTTCCCGAGGAGTGCATGGGCGCGGTGATTGAAAAAATCGGCCGCCGCAAGGGGGATTTGCTGGCCATGACCCCCATGGGCAACCGCTACCGTCTGGAGTTTTTGGTTCCCTCCCGTGGCCTCTTTGGCTACCGCAACGAGTTTTTGACCGACACCCGGGGCGAGGGCATTATGTCCAGCGTTCTGGACAGCTACGCCCCCATGAAGGGCGAGATCGAGCGGCGGTTGGTTGGTTCTCTCGTCTCCTTTGAAACCGGCGAAGCCTGCGCCTACGGTCTTTTTAACGCCCAGGAGCGTGGCAGCCTGTTCATCGGCCCCGGCACCCCGGTGTACGCCGGTATGGTTGTGGGCATTTGCAGCCGCAACGAGGATATGAATGTCAATGTATGCAAAAAGAAGCAGCTTACCAATATGCGTGCCTCCGGCTCTGACGAGGCGCTGCGTTTGGTGACCCCCCGGAACTACTCTTTGGAACAATGTCTGGAATTTTTGGCGGATGACGAGCTGCTGGAGTGTACCCCCAAGAGCCTGCGTATCCGCAAAAGAGAGCTGGATCACAGCCTGAGAATGCGGGCGCTGATGAAGAAGCGTGCCCAGGAACAGGGCTGATTATTTGAGGTAATTTTATGAAAAAAACTACCCTGATTGCTTTGATATGTGTGCTGGCGGTGGTTTTGGCGCTGCTGGTGGGCGCCATCATTCTCTTGGGTGCCACCCATGGCAGCGAGACACCCGGCACCACCCCCGGCATCACGAAGGCTCCCGAGCCTTCCACGACCTGCCCGGGTACCAGCCCCGCCACTACGCCCGCTACCACCCCGGAGACTACCCCGGAAACTACCCCCGAGCCTACCACCGTTCCCGAAACCACCCCGGAGCCTCAGCCTACCCACTATACCCTGTCCTTCGCCGGGGACTGCACGCTGGCAAATATCCAGAATACCTCCGGCTCCCACACCTTTATCGGCACGGTAGGGGATAACTACGCCTACCCCTTTGCGGATGTGGTGGATATTTTCTCCGCGGACGACTGCACCTTTGTCAACTTGGAATGTGTGCTGTCTGACCGGGGCAGGCCGGCGGACAAGATGTTTACCTTCCGCGCCCCCCCTGCCTATATCAACATTCTGACTTTGGGCAGCGTGGAGTACGCCGGAATCGTAAACAACCACACCATGGACTATGGCAAGGATGCCTACAACGATACCATGGCGCTTCTGGACGGTGCCGGAATCCAATATGTGGAAAGCAAGGACACCAAGATTTTCACCACGGAAAGCGGCCTGAAAATCGGCGTGTATGCCCACAACTTCCCCTACGAGACGACCGGCATCAAAACCGCCATCAAAAAGCTCCGGGATGCCGGGGCGGAAATTGTGGTGGTGAATGTCCATTGGGGCGAAGAATACTATTTTAAGCCCAACAACACCCAAAAAACCATTGCCCACTACGCCATTGACGGCGGCGCGGATATTGTCTGGGGTACGCATCCCCATGTGCTGCAGCCCATTGAGTATTATAACGACGGTGTGATTTTCTACAGCCTTGGAAACTTCTCCTTCGGCGGCAACAACAACCCCGCCGATAAAGACACCGCCATTTTGCAGGTGGATGTCATTCGGGAGCTGGACGGCACCGTTCACATGGGCGAGGTGAATATCATCCCCTGCTATGTCAGCGGCATTCTTACCTACGGAAATGACTATCAGCCGGTGCCCATGGACCCTGAGGTGGACAAGGACGCTTGGGAGCGGGTTATGAAGAAGCTGAGCGGTACTTACGAAAAGGATCGCCTGCCGGTTTCCTACCGGGATGATTTGAACAAGCCGGTTGAAACCACCCCCGGCGAAACCACACCGGTTGAAACCACCCCTGTTGAGACCACCCCCGGTGATACTCCCCCGGAGGTCACCCAGCCCCCGGTAACCACCCCCGCGCCTACCGATCCCCCGGTAACCACCCCCGCGCCTACCGATCCCCCCGCGCCTACCACTCCCGCGCCTGCGGATACCCCCGCAGACACCCCCGCCGCCTAACGGCGTTTGCCTGTCAAACTCGGCGCAGCCGAATAAAACTGCGAAGCAATAAAACTGCAGCGCAATATCACTGTGAAGCAATAAAACTGAAAATTAGCGTAGGGACGAGCATTGCTCGTCCGAAGCCTAAAACCCACCGCCGCAGAAAACAATGTGCGGCAAACGGGCGGGTCAAGACCCGCCCCTACAAGGGGTTTGTGCATCACCGCACCGATGTAGGGGCCGGTCTTGACCGGCCCGAAATCTAAAATCCACATCCGTACCAAACGGAACGCCACATGGGGCGTTCCCTACGCGCTTTAGTTGGGTACGGCGGAAGCCCTTGAGAGGTAATCTCAGGGGCTTTTTTCTTGAAAATCCCGGGGAAATTTGAAAAAGGTGTTGACCTTGCTGGTTTTTTCGGTTATAATCGTTTAGCGTGACTATGTATAGTTCCATAGTCCATTATTTTGTGTTGCTGCGGCCGCAAGGCTGTTGAGCATATTGTATTTTGACAGGAGGTGTACACAAATGAAGCGTACCTATCAGCCCAGCAAGCGTCACAGATCCAAGGTTCACGGTTTCCGCCAGAGAATGGCTACTTCCAACGGCCGCAAGGTGCTGGCCCGCCGTCGTGCCAAGGGCCGCAAGGTTCTTTCCGCCTGATTTGTTTAGGAAGCTATGGGCAAACCGGGGCCGGTTTGTTCATCCTGTTCTATTCAGGCAACACTGATTCCCTTTAGCGCATTGGGATAAGCGCAGTGTAATATCGCTCATAGCGAAACGGGAGTCCATGCGGGGCGAATGGAAAATTCGCCCCGCTCCCTTTTTATTGGGGGAAGTTTTTGATTGATAGACTTCCTTGGGAGAATATTATGAAGTTTTCCACCAGCTTGAAATTGAATCATGTCTTTCGGCGGCTTTACAGCAGCTCCGGCTTTGCCAACGGCTATTTGGTGCTGTACGCCCGGCGCAACCGCAGCCCGATCAACCGGGTGGGCATCACCACCGGGAAGAAGCTGGGCCATGCCGTGGCGCGCAACCGCACCCGCCGCCGTCTGCGGGAGATTTACCGCCTGAACGAGGACAAATTTCTCCCGGGCTACGACATTGTGGTGGTTGCCCGCACCCGGGCCGTAGATGCCCCCTTTGACAAGCTGACCGCCGCCTACCTGAGCCTTGCCAAAAAAGCAGGGATCCTCCGGGAGGACAAGCCGTGAAAACCGTCTTTCTTGCCATCATCCGCTTTTATCAGAAGCACATCTCTCCCGCCTTTCCCCGCCGCTGCCGATATATGCCTACCTGCTCCCAATATGCCCTGGAAGCCATTCAAAAGTATGGGGCTGCCAAGGGTGGATATCTGGCCCTGCGCCGGTTTCTTCGATGCCACCCCTTTAGTAAGCATGACCCCTACGACCCTGTTCCCTAAGGAGGAAACGCTATGATTCTCGCATCCGTTTGGGATGTAATTCGTGTGCCGTTCGGCTACCTGATGGACATTCTCTACCGTCTCACCGGTAACTACGGTGTGACCATGATTCTGTTTGCCATCATCGTTAAGCTGGTTATGCTGCCCATTGCCGCCAAGAGCAAGCGCAGCTCCATGAAAATGTCCCGAATCAGCCCCCAGGTTAAGAAAATTCAGGAAAAATACGCTGACAATCCCCAAAAGCAGAACGAAGCTATGCAGGCTCTGTACAAAGAGGAGGGTATCTCCCTCGGCGGCGGCTGTCTGTGGGCTTTTATCCCCCTGCTGATTTTGATTCCCCTTTATACCGTAGTTCGGGAACCCCTGATCTATGTGCTTCACGAAAGCAGCGCTACGGCAAAAGAAATTGTGGCTGTTATGCAGGAAAAAGTCCCCGAGCTTTTCACCGGCAACAGCTACTACCACCAGATGGTTGCCGCCGGCAACATTGCCAAGTACGCGGATGTGATTCGCGATGCCGGCATTGAAGTCAGCGCCCGTACTCTGGAAGGTATCAACTTCAACTTTCTGGGCATCAATCTGATTACCGTCCCCTCCATCAATATTTTTGCCTGGAGCAAGTATGACTGGGCGCACATTGGCGTGTTCCTGCTGCCCCTGCTGTCCGCCGCCGGTCAGGTGGTGAGCATGCTGGTTGCCCAGCGCACCAACAACTCCGTGGTTACCAACGAAAACGGCGTTTATGACAAAGATGCCGCCAAGGAGTCTCAGGCCAACCAGACCTCCAAGGTCATGATGTGGGTCATGCCCCTCATGTCTGTGTGGATCGGTTTCAGTATGCCCTGCGCCATGAGCCTTTACTGGTTCATTCAGGGTGTTGTTTCCACGGTTTCCGACACCATTATGACCGTCCACTACCGCAAGATTTACGATGCCGAGGACGCTGAAAAGCTGAAAATCGCCATGGAGCGTGACCGCATCGAGGCCGAAAAGGAGCGCCAGAGAGCCGCCCGCCGTGCCGAAAATCCCGACGGCATTACTTCCAACACCAGCAAGAAGAAACTGCAGCAGGCCAAGCGCAACGAAGAAGCTGCCGCCAAGGCCGCCGCTGCCCGGGAATACGCTGCCAAGAAGGGCATTGTGAGCGAGGAAGAAGCTCCCGAAAAACAGACCCTTTCCGGCGTAAATGACCGTCCCTACTGCAAGGGCCGCGCCTACGATCCCAACCGCTACCGCAATACGGAGGAATAAAAAATGCTGAAATCCATTGTTACCACCGGCAAGACCTATGAGCTGGCCGTGGAAGCTGCCCTGACTCAGCTTGGTCTGGATCGGGACAGCGTTTCCGTGGAGCTTTTGGCTCAGGCCAAGTCCGGCTTTTTGGGCTTTGGTGCCAGCCCCGCCAAGGTGCAGGTTACCTATGAAGCCCCCGACATTCCCGAAACCCCCAAGGTGGCTCTGTCCTCTGCCTCCCGTTCCAAGCCCAAGGCTGCTGCCCCTGTCAAGCAGGCTGAGGCTCCCAAGGCTGAGACAAAGCCCGAGCCTAAAAAGGAAGCGCCCAAGGCCGAGGCAAAGCCCGAGCCTAAGAAGGATGCTCCCAAGGCTGAAGCGAAGCCCGAAAAGAAGCCTAAGAGCGAAAAAGCAGAAGCCAAGGCTCCCGCCGAGCCTAAGGAATATGCCCCCGCTGAGCCCGGCTCCGTGGAGGAGAAGATTGAGACCTTCCTCACCGGCCTTCTGGAGCACATGGGCTCCAAGGCCGTGCCCCACGCCTGGAAGGCCGAGGAGAATACCTACAAGGTAGATTTGGTGGGTGACGATTTGGGTTACCTGATTGGCCGCCGGGGCGATACTCTGGATGCCATTCAGCACCTGTGCAACTACACCATCAACCGGGATGTTGACGGTCATATCCGCATCAATGTGGATGCCGAGTGCTACCGGGAAAAGCGGGAGGACAGCCTGCGCCGCTACGCCCGGAAAAAGGCCCAGCAGGTGCTCAAGGCCCGCCGCCGCACCACGCTGGAGCCTATGAACGCCTACGAGCGTCATGTCATCCACGCAACGCTGCAGGAGATGGACAACATCACCACCTACTCCACCGGCACCGAGCCCAACCGCCGTGTGGTCATCGAGTATGTAAGATAATCAGAGTTTTCCAAGCAAAATGCGCAAAATGCCCTGAAATCGAAAGATTTCAGGGCATTTTCATATCCGCAAAAACTTGTCCGTAGCCAAACATTTTAATTCCTACAAAGCGAGATATGGACATTAGACTATCGAAAATAATTTCTACATCCCTATCATTCCTATCCTCCACGCCCAATCGTACACACAGTCTGCTATACGCGGCTATCGCGTTTTCATAGGCTTTCCCGCAAAGGCTTTCCGGGCCAAATTCATCCTTAACCACATAGCTTTCCGGAACCGGGAACCTCTCTGTATCATAATTTCCGCACACAAGGTCATAAACCATATTGGCAAAATCTTCCTGTCTCATAATATCCCCCCTGAATATATAGTGTGTTTATGCGAACACTATTTATAGTTTCATTTTACTTGCATAATAGAAAAAAAGCAAGTGGGATGTGGGATACAATGATTAAATATGATAAACTTTGGCAGACCATGAAAGAAAAGGGCATCAGCCAGTATGACCTGTATACCACCTATCATATCAACCGCTCCCAGCTTAACCGCCTGCGCCACAATCAGAATGTGGAAGTAAATACCATTGATAAGTTGTGCAATATCCTCCATTGCAGGGTAGAGGATATTATGGAGCATTTCCAGGACGATAATGTGTTTTAAGGGCAGCGGTTGCTGCCCTTGTTTATTTGCGATAATGTAAAAACGCATCATTTCATAACAAAATACGCAATAGAAATACGCAATTTTTGCGTATTTTATGCGCAGAAAAATACGCAAGTTTGTTGTGAACCGTAGACGCGGATTTATCTGCCGCGCAATCCCAAAATCCCCCACCGCGCCAAACGGAACGCCACGCGGGGCGTTCCCTACGGCGCACTCAAATAATGCATGTAGGGGCCGGTCTTGACCGGCCCGAAACCCCGAACCAACCACCGCAGAAAAATAGGTGCGGCAAGCGGGCGGGTCAAGACCCGCCCCTACAGGAGGCTGGCGTGGCCTATACCAATCCTTCCAGTTGTTCCAGCGTTTCCGGGATGTCAATTTGCACGGTATTATAAATAATACCAATATCCACGCCGCCGTAGTTATGGACAATGCGGTTGCGCATACCCTTTAACGCACGCCACGGAATTTCGGGATGCCCGGTTCTGAACTGTGCCGTCAATTTATCGGAATTTTCGGAAATCTGAATCAGGCGGAACATAACCGAATCCAGCAGCACCTCATCCTCGCACAAATCCTCCTGCAAGACACCTCTGGTATGGGCTATGATAAACCGCAGGTCGGCTATCACCTTGCTCAGGTAGTATTTATCGTCTTTTGTTTGATTCATATATTTTTACCCCATCTTTTAATATTTCTTCTACAAGGGGGAGATTGTCTTTCAGTTGCGCCTGATTGAGCACATCCACATTTTTCTTCAGTTTCTCCCGAAGCTCTTCTACCAAATCATAAAATGCCATCCCGGATATGGGCGTAGAAACCAACAAATCTACATCGCTGGCAGGGGTAGCCAACCCCTTGGCATAAGAGCCAAACAAATAGCAATAAGAAATTTCCTTTCCTTCAAAAGCGAGGGCGCATAGATCGGCTATCTGCTGCCGGGTTAGGATTCCGTGGGTTTCATCCAAATGTCCGTACTCTGTCAGCTTTTGCAGCATAAATTCGTATTTTATGGATTGCGTTTTCTTCCCATCGTTTTCATAGTTCTGGTAAGTGCGCAAAGGGATTCCCAAGTAAGACGCGCACTCTGCTTGCGTTAACTTTTTCTGCTTGCGAAGCTCTTTTAAGGTCATAACCGTCTCACCTCATGGGCATCATATCATAATTTTAAGAAATACGCAATAGAAATACGCAGTTTTTGCGTATTTCCAAAAATATTTTTACGCAGTTTTTGCGTATTTTATGCGCAGAAAAATACGCAAGTTTGTTGTGAACCGCAGACGCGGATGTATCCGCTGCGCAATCCCAAAATCCCCCACCGCGCCAAACGGAACGCCACGCAGGGCGTTCTCTCCGCCGCACCCAAATAAAGCGCGTAGGGGCCGGTCTTGACCGGCCCGAAACCCCGAACCAACCACCGCAGAAAAATAGGTGCGGCAAACGGGCGGGTCAAGACCCGCCCCTACAATGGGTTCGGTTTTGTCCCCCCGCCGCAGCAGCGATTTCACACGCCGCAGGCGTATTTCACATTGCAAAGCAATATTTCATCCACCCGCAGGGGGGATTTCACTAAAAAAATCCACTCCGCTGAAAAGCGGAGTGGAGATTTTTTTACATATTAAAGCTGGGGGCCGGCGGCGACCAGAGCCTTGCCGGCATCGTTGCCGGTGTACTTCACGAAGTTCTTGATGAAGCGGCCAGCCAGGTCTTCGGCCTTGCGCTCCCACTCGGAAACATCCGCGTAGGTATCCCGGGGGTCCAGAATGGCGGGATTCACGCCGGGAAGGCTGGTGGGGACTTCCAGATTGAACATGGGGATGGTCTTGGTTTCGGCCTTCAGAATATCGCCGGACAGGATGGCATCGATAATGCCCCGGGTGTCCTTAATGGTGATACGCTTGCCGGTGCCGTTCCAGCCGGTGTTGACCAGATATGCCTTGGCACCGTTGGCTTCCATCTTCTTTACCAGCTCCTCGCCGTACTTGGTGGGGTGCAGCTCCAGGAAGGCCTGGCCGAAGCAGGCGGAGAAGGTGGGGGTGGGCTCGGTGATGCCGCGCTCGGTGCCGGCCAGCTTGGCGGTGAAGCCGGACAGGAAGTAGTACTGAGCCTGCTCGGGAGTCAGGATGGAAACGGGAGGCAGAACGCCGAAAGCGTCAGCGGACAGGAAGATCACATTCTTTGCCGCGGGAGCGGAAGAAACAGGGCGAACGATGTTCTGGATGTGCTGGATGGGGTAGGACACACGGGTGTTCTCGGTGACGGACTTGTCAGCGAAATCAATGGTGCCGTCGGCGGCAACCGTTACATTCTCCAGCAGAGCGTTGCGCTTGATGGCGTTGTAGATATCCGGCTCGGATTCCTTATCCAGACCGATGACCTTGGCGTAGCAGCCGCCCTCGAAGTTGAACACGCCGTTGTCGTCCCAGCCGTGCTCGTCGTCACCGATGAGCAGACGCTTGGGGTCGGTGGACAGGGTGGTCTTGCCGGTGCCGGACAGGCCGAAGAACAGAGCGGTGTTCTCGCCGTTCATATCGGTGTTGGCGGAGCAGTGCATGGAAGCCATGCCCTTCAGAGGCAGGTAGTAGTTCATCATGGAGAACATACCCTTCTTCATCTCGCCGCCGTACCAGGTGTTCAGGATGACCTGCTCACGGGAGGTGATGTTGAAGGCCACGCAGGTGCTGGAGTTCAGACCCAGCTCCTTGTAGTTCTCAACGGAAGCCTTGGAGGCGTTGTAAACAACAAAGTCAGGCTCAAAGGTTTCCAGCTCCTCCTCGGAGGGAACGATGAACATATTCTTAATGAAGTGAGCCTGCCATGCCACTTCCACGATGAAGCGGAC
>JBJDYH010000018.1:0-4781 GCA_051867135.1 Faecousia sp.
AACATGCCTGGAAGCATACATCGCATAAGCGATGCCCGTTCTGCAAGAACCCATAATATTATACCACAAGAAGAAGCTCATTTACAATACAAGAATAGAACAAAGGAGACATAGGTATGAAGAAGTTTATTGGTGTCGTTCTTACTCTGATTATGATTTTTGCAATGACGGCAATTGCGAGCGCAAATAATATTGCTAGTTACGTTATTTATAATATGCCGTGTGAGAAGATCTCTGATAGTCAAATTTATCAGTATCGTGCAGATGAAGATACCTACGTTGAGAAGGAATATGACAACAATGTTGTCCAGATTAGCCACTATGTTACGCAGATTGACGCGGATGAGACCAATCGAATTGCTGCGTATGATGGAACGACGAACAAGACGATGGGAGCGAATTGGCATCCGGCTGATAATCATGAGTATCCGTGTACGTCTAATGCGATTTCGGCCTGGCATTTTTACACCGCGTCTGGTCGCGGTAATACTAATTATGAAACCAAATATGGCCTGAATAGTATTACCATTAGGGGACATGTTAATTCTAATGATGACGCAAATTGATGCGGAAAGCAACTAGATTGGAACAATATGCGGTTTTCGTGTAAGCATTGTTGCTGATCTCTAATTTGTAAGAAAGGTAGGCAGCTAATATTAGCTGCCTACCTATTGATGATGAAGGAGGAGGTTAGTTATGAAGAAACTAATGCGTGTACTTATTATTATAGTTATAGTATTTAAGTTTAACATATCTATTGCGCAAGAGTTTTTTTCTCTATCAGATATCCATACGCAAGCAATTGAGGGGTGGACTGGTTCCTATACTGACAAGTATGGCAGAGAAATAAAGGTGGATATAGCAATTGAAGTATATGGAAAAAACAAAGCTCCTGTATTGCAGGTTGGCTTTCATGAATATGGAGAAAATATTGCGGAGAAAAATCATCCGAATGAGGCTTTGGCGAATGCAAAAGATAAGGGAGGACAATCGATCACGATATTTGACCTACGACAAGAAGGAATTGATTTAGATATGCAGTATGGCAGCGAATATGGAAATGATCTTACGCCTCGGGATATATACACCATTTTTAATGAAATCTTATGCGAAAAAGGAATAGAAACCGATGGCTTTTTATATGAGCAACCAGAAAAATTTCAATTGACATACTCAAAGAATAAAAGAACGGATGATGTGATGGTGCCGGCTTCATATAGTATACGTCTATGGTCAGAAAAGTATGGTATTCCAATATTTACACATGTAAGTAATACCCATATCAATTCGGGTTACCCATGGTACGTGCCGTATCTTACGTTAGTAATGCGTAGTAGGGATGAGTATGCATTCTGTGATCGATCTTTTGTGACAAAAGAAGTACTTGTAGACGACATTCCACTTTGTGGCATAGAGCAAGTAATTCGAAGTATAGAAAGCAGAATAAAGTCGGGGCATATCCAGAAGGTATATTCTCTGCGTTTTGGTTATTCTGTTTACAATGATCCAAACCTTCCGAGTAATAAACGTATATCAGCTCTTGATGCAGAATGCTATTATCTGGTACCTTCTTGGATACTTTGTTGTGAATTCATGGAGAATCCTAAAGAGAATTACAACGAATTTGAAGGGAAACGTACAATTACGATTAATGCACAGACAGGGAAAATGGTTGATCCTTTTGATTCAAGCCTGAAGGGCGTCGGAGATTCAAGATATAAAGGGTATATTACATGGGAAAGCATAAACTAGGGTAAGATATTTAGAATGGAGGAATAGTGTGCGAGCAGAATTGGAGAGAACGCTGAAAGAACCACCAATCTGGATATCTTTTGCGGTTTGCTTTGCAACGCTTATGGGATATTCATTAGCGTATTGGGTTGGAGCTAGTCTGGCAGGTGAATGGATGGAGTATCGCGAGAGCGCCTTGCAGCTTTCGCTTGGTGGTATTTTCTTTGGAGGATTCATGTTACTGCATCCATTTTGTGCATCTCTGGCCCATTCAACAAGTCAGATTGATGATGCGCGCTCTGGTATGATGCAATGGTGTGCAATCAGAGGAACGGTATTGAAGTATGTAAGAATAAAGGTAGTCACTTGCATGATCAGTGCTGCAGTCGCAGCATCTAGCGCATTTATTCTACATGCAATCCTATGGAACATAATAGCGATACCAGTTAATCCGATGATGTATCCGAATCATACAATTTATTTTTCGAATGAATGCGTGTTTTTAGAGTGGTATACAGTATGCTACGGATTACCGGTATATATTGAAATGATGTTGGGCATTGCTTTTACAGCAAGCGTGTGGGCAGTTGTTGCTCTGGCAATATCGATTTGGATTCCAGATAAGCTTTTGACTGTGACAATTCCGTCCTTTTTATACTATCTTTGGAATGCAGATATAGTTTTCTATTTTACTGGAGTCAAAACGCCGCATCCAGCAATTCTGTTCAATGATGGATTAACTGTGGAAAAGGCAATGATTTCAGTTGCATCGTATTTGATTGTTTTGGCACTTGCATTGGGAGGGTATTATGCAGGATGTCAGAGGAGGTGCCAGAATGCTTGAACGGGCAAAAAAAAACACGAAATGGTTGGGCGCAAGCGTATATGGGCATTTTAGCCTATGGGCATATTCGATGCGAACAATTCTCATGACTATGTTTATTCTGCTGATGACATACATGCTTGTTAGAAGTATGGAAAACAGTATTAGCGTAAATCATTTTGATGTGCACATGGGAGGAGTGCTATTCTCATATGCATATGAAGGATTCAATATGATTATGACAAGCGTGGCTTTTTTGGTGATGATGTCAGAGATCCCAAAGAGAGTTTCGTGCCAGAATTATACGATCTTACGTTTATCCAGAGGTAAATGGTTGATATCATTAGTTGCATTTTGTATTAGTATTGTATTTGTTTTCATTATATTAATGTTTGCTTTTTCTGCGATACTTTCGCTTTCGTTTGTGAAGCCTGGTACAGGCTGGAGTGATTTGGAAAGACTTGCTTTAGATGAGAATTACATTTATGAACTACAATTTGTTGAAACGTATATAAGAATGCTAGATCCAACTGTAGCATGTGCTCTTGCAGCATCTATTATATTCCTTTTCTGGAGTACATTGGCTTTTTTGGTTTTGTTGTTTTCGCTTTGGAATATGCAGAATTTCGGTGTCGTATTTTGCGTGTCATTGTTATTGTTGAATATTACAATTCTATTCGAGAATTTGCCGGGAATTAAATTGCCTAGCCACTTTGCTACGCTCAGTGCGGTTTCATCGCAAGTTTATGAACACAAATTTGGGTTTATCGCAAAAGTGATTAGCGGATATCTCCTGTTGGATACAGTATTGCTGCTTTTGATGGCTACACGTGTAAGACGTATGGATATTCAGTTTGTTGGTAAGGAGTGAGTGAAGGTGATTCTGATCAAGAATTTGTCGAAAGTATATGGATCGAAGGCTGTGTTTAAAAATGTTTCTATGCAGTTTGAAGAAGGACATATTTATGGCCTCGTTGGTGTAAATGGTTGTGGAAAAACGACGCTGATGAGGTGCATTTGTGGGTTTTCACAGCCAACGACTGGCTATGTAATTGTCAATGACTGCTTGGTTGGCAATAAAGCAGCGCTGAAACGGAATCCGGAACTGCGTAACAGTGCGGTGCCTCCTTATAAGACGATGGCAGATTTTGCACCGTCTACGGGGGTCATTATCGAAAGCCCGGGGTTTTTGCCGAATGAGTCTGGCTTGAAGAACCTGCTCCTTCTTGCAAACATGTCCGGAATGGCGGACCGTGTATCTGCAAGAAAGGCGATGATTACGCTTGGCCTTGATCCGGATGATAAGAAACCGGTTGGCAAGTACTCGCTTGGACAGCGGCAGCGCCTTGGATTTGCGCAGGCAATTATGGAAAATCCGAATGTTCTGATTCTGGATGAACCGTTTAATGCTATGGATAAGGCTTCTATGGAAGAGGTTCATGATCTGCTTCAGAAGTTCAAGGCACAAGGAAAGATTATTATTCTTGCCAGTCATAGCGCGGCAGATATTCAGAAGGCCTGCGACGTCGTGTATGAAATGGAAAATGGAGAGCTGACGCTTGTGAACCGGAAGGCTTGATATTCAAGTTCAGATAAGGGTGTTCTCGATGAAAGGGGTATTGATTCATGAAAAAACTGGTCTGCTTGGTACTTGCACTGTTGATTTCATTGCTTAGCACTTTTTCGGTTCATGCCGAAGAAACCGGAACGGTGAATCTGACGGATGCCCATGCATATGAAACTGCTGTCTCTCTTTGTTTCATTGAGGACACGCTTTATGTGTTGGGCTCATATGGTATTTACACATATGCTAACAACGAGCTGAAAGTTGTTGTCGATTTGACTGATGTATATAAATATCGCCACAAACAGCAGCGACCGGAGGATGCCGCTGGTGCTGCTGCGTGGGATCGAATCATTGGGTATCTGTTTACAGATGAAAAAGTGCTTTATGGACTGCATCCGTATACGGGGCAGATTTTCAAGATTGAAGATGGGCAGCTGAATGCCTGTGCACAGATTCCGAAGAATTTGCTCTATGCTGAGGAAGAAGAGTTCTTCAGAGAGATTAAGGGAATTACGTATGCGGGAGAAAAGCTGATTCTGCTTCTGGGAACGGATACCTATGATGACTATGCAAAGACGGAAATAGTGCTCATTGACCTGAACGATCAGGAGTATCGAGTCAGCGAAATCAAGAATGTTCAGAGTATCACTGCCGGTGCTG
>JBJDYH010000019.1:0-4761 GCA_051867135.1 Faecousia sp.
CCTCCGCCGGGTAATCGTCCCCGGCTATGCGGATCGTCTTTCTGGCGGAGCATACCGTGTCCACGATCAGCTCCGCGATCTCGTCAAGCTGCTCCCGGTCGATATGGCTGTCCTGGATCAGATACTCATACCCGATGTTGTCCAAGACGATTTCACGGTATATTTCTCTGGCTCCCATCCCATCCGTTCCTATCCTTGCCCCTGTGGGGGCAGGGGGATTTGATTGGATAGGATTTGATGGTTCCGTAATTGATAAATCAGTTTTTGATGTTTCTTTACTTGATTTCTTAGTATTTAATTGTGCGGGGTTTTCCTGTTCAGGTTCTTCCAAGACAGGCGAATCCAAGGCTGGATTTGCCTGAACTGGATTTTCCCGTTCAGGTTTTTCCCATTTAGGTTTGGGCTGCCGGGGCTGCTCCAGGATCGTGTACTCGATGGCTCCAAGCTGTCCGTTGGAATTACGGACACGCTCCCGGATCACATAGCCCTGTTCCTCAAGCTCACGTACCCCGGCGCAAATGCTGTCCACACCATCCTTGCAGATATGGGCGAGACCCTTCGTGGTGTAGTCCCAATTCTCCGGCAGGGAGAGCATGAGGGAGAGAAGGCCCTTTGCTTTCAGGGAGAGGTTCGTGTTCCGCAGATGATGGTTTGACATGACCGTGTAATCACGGGTTTTCTCAATGCGAAATACCGCCATAGTATCACCTCGCTTCGGCGGTCTGGAAAAGTGTTCGTTTTGTGCGAAAAGGCTCCCTCTGTGCCGCCAGGATAGCCCGGATGGGAAAAACTATGGGCGGCGGTCTCTCCGCCGCTTGTGGAAGAAAAAGCATTGGATTTTTAGCTCCTTTCGGTGCAGTTTTGAGATGGTGGTAAGTTGGTCTATTGCGCATATAAAACGTGAAGGGCAACAATAGAATGATGGAGGCGTAAGGGGATGAAAAAACGCCGCAGGACTATTCCTGTGACGTTTATCGGTGCTAAAGCCAGAACTATAAAAATTACATTTGGCCACATTGCCATGCTTAGAGAACCATGCTATAATAAAAGCCAATAATCAGGTCATTAGATGATCTAGTACATAATTTTTGAAAGGACCCGGTTATGAGCCAAGTATTTAAACAGAAAATTCAGGCAATAAGAGCAGGCTCAGTGCCTCGCGTCTTGGATTTATTTGCAGGATGCGGTGGCATTTCTCTTGGTTTTCAAGCGGCAGGCTTTAAAATTTCTGCTGCAGTCGAAATCGACCAATTTGCCGCTGCTTCTCACGCACTCAATTTCTTCGAGAAAGCCGAGTTTGATCATCACAAAATCCCAATTGATATAACCAAGACAGAACCTCTAGATTTGGCTAAAATGCTCGCTTTAGGACCAGTTGAAAATGCAATTGATGTTATTGTAGGAGGGCCACCCTGTCAAGCTTTTGCTCGAGTCGGTCGTGCCAAACTCAGAGAAATTGACGCACATCCAGAAGCATACATCCATGATCCCAGAGGGAATTTATACTTGCGTTACCTAGCTTATGTAAAAGCATTTAAACCAATTGCACTTTTGATGGAAAATGTTCCTGACATGCTGAATTATGGAGGGCATAATATCGCTGAAGAAGTAAGTGAAACACTTTCTGATCTTGGATATACATGCCACTATACACTTTTGAACGCAGTGCATTATGGTGTTCCAGAAATGCGCGAAAGAATGTTCCTTGTTGCTTTTGCCAGAGAAATTAACCCCACATCCTTTTTCCCAAAACCGACCAATTACCATGAGTTGCCGAGAGGGTATGAGGGAACTCGACAGGTGGCATTGCAGACAGTTATTGAAAATTCCAGAAACTCCATGCAGGAAAACCTTTTTAGGGAAAATACTGCTTTTATAATGCCACCGGTAGTATCTTCTGACCTCCCGCCCGCAATTACTGCAAAAGAAGCTTTAGAGGATTTACCGCCAATTTACGATCACCTCTCTGGAAACATGAAACGCGGTGCCAGACGGTTTGACGGTTTTCTTCCATATCTAACAACAGATTTCTCAAAAATATCAAAGTATGCGATTCAAATGAGAACATGGCCTGGACATGAAAATCTTTCAGGGATATCAGACCATGTGATTCGATACCTGCCACGCGATTATGATATTTTTGAAAAAATGAATCCTGGAGATCAGTATCCGGAAGCGTACAATATTGCACTTGAAATGTTTCAAAGAGAACTGTCTAAATTAGACGAAAACGGCATTGACGTTTCAAAAGGAAGCGATGCCTATACAAAGCTTTTGAAAAAGATCGTTCCTCCTTATGATCCAGGGAAATTCCCCAATAAATGGAGAAAGATGGAGCCCGATCAACCGGCGCGAACACTTATGGCACATTTAGGGAAAGACAGCTACTCACATATTCATTACGATAGCAAGCAGAAACGAACTATATCTGTTAGAGAAGCTGCTCGGCTACAGTCTTTTCCAGATGGTTTTAAATTTTTTGGAACCATGAACCCGGCTTTCAAGCAGATTGGTAATGCTGTGCCTCCGTTGATGGCAAAAGCGTTGGCCTCCAACATGTTGAACGAGATTTTAGGAGGAGATTACAGTGGAAAAATTAGCGGTCAAGAAACTGACACACTCTGATTTGACTTTTTTTCAATGTTACTATTCTGCTCAAAAAGAAAAAAAGAGTAAACAAAAGGCGCTTAATCTAAATAGCGATGTTTTAGTTGATGAATTATATCCTGAACTAAAAAATATAACTGCAACTACAAGAATTCCGGTCTCATTATATATTTATGGCCCCGGAATTGAGGAAGTTCATGTACTTCAGAGAAAGATTTTAAAATCAAGGGGCTCAAAAAATTGGAGGCTGAATGGCGAACTGGTATACTCTCCAGAGGACAATCTTGACCGATATAAAAGTCTGAAACCGGGTGATATCGTTGTTCTGGGTTTTGACGGAAAATTGAAGCCATCTTCAATATTTGCAGATTTTCTTTCAGATAGTATCGAAGAAGATTACGCGCTGTGGGAGAAGTTGGATGATTTTTTGTCAGGCAAGACAATGAAAAGCATAGAGCCAAGCCGGCTGCGTGAGTTGTCAGAATCAATTTATCTCCCGCCTGAACATTCTATCTATCGTTTTTTCCTTGACGAAGATATGGTGTCTGTTGCCGAAGGTGATACCGAAGCAATCCTTCATGTGTATAAGCGCAGTGGGACAGTAATGACTGCTGATGAATTGGTAACAGCAAAGGAAAAAGCCGCTCATATAGGCAGTTGTGGAGAAGAATTGGTATCGCAATATTTTGAGAGGCTACTTGATAACGGGGAGATTTCTGATTTTACATGGACCTCTAGGGAAAATGCTGTTGCACCATATGATTTTGAGGTGAAGGAACTGGATGGGTCGGTATATCGATTGGATGTAAAATCAACGACCGGAAAATTTGAGGCAAAAATACATATCTCCGGTGCTGAACTTCTGACTATGGCCGAAGATACGCCTGCCTATAAATTGTTTAGAGTTTATGAAATATCAGAAGACTGTGCCAAGCTAAGAATTGCGCCACGAATGTCAGATTATGCCAAAAGTGTTTTAAAGGTGCTTTCAGCGTTGCCAAAGGGGATTTCTGTAGACAGTGTTTCTTGCGATCCAAGATTGCTGGATTTCATGGAAGCAGAAGACCTTGTAGCAAAGGGAGACGAATAAATGTCTGATGTACTAACATCAGAACAAAGACATAAATGTATGTCTCATATCAAAGGCAAGGATACAAAGCCTGAACTAATTGTTCGTTCGTGGTTGCACAGACATGGATACCGTTTCAGGATACAGTGTGGATACTTGCCTGGAAAGCCGGACATCGTTCTAAAAAAGCATAAACTGATTATTTTTGTCAATGGTTGTTACTGGCATAGGCATCCTGGGTGCAAATATACGACTACGCCTGCTACGAATTCCGCTTTTTGGAAAGAAAAATTCTCTCAAAATGTGGACCGAGACAGAAGAAACATTGAAAAAATCGAATGCAGTGGGTGGAATGTCTTGGTCATATGGGAATGCCAAGTAAAAAATGGCTCCTTTGAAGAAATTTTGATGAATTACTTTAAAGGCCATTCACAGTGTTGACAGTAGTCGGATTTTATTAAAAGCACCATAGGTAATCCTATGGTGCTTTTATGCCTATTCCGTTTCGTCCTGCAACAGCTCCTCCATCTTCAACCAGTCCTCAAAGGACTTTCTGGAGATGCGAATCATGTTGCCGATGTGGATCGTCTTGAACAGGCCGGAATTTGCCAGCTTATAGGCCAAGGTGCGGCCGATACCGAGGATGGCTGCAATGTCATTTACAGTGTATGTTCTGTTTTGGGGCGTCTTTTTTTCGTTCGGTGTGCTCATAATAACCTCCTATTTTCTATCGGCATTTTGACAATGCCCATCGGAAATTCCTTGCGGTGAAAGGCCTATCTGCCATCTTCCGTGCTAAGAGTTTGCTAATTTGACTTTTCAAAAGCCACGATAAGCGGCGCTATTCCATGGAAAATTGTGCAGATTCACCAGTCGCCAAGCATCACAATTCAGAGAAAAATAACATTGGAAGTCATTATACAAACATCGTACGAAACGGTGCGCCATACTCCTAAGCGGTAGGTCGGAGGTTCGAATCCCCTCAGGCGTGCCAAAAAGCAGCCGAAACATTGTGTTTCGGCTGCTTTTTATAGTGCGCCCGGCGGGCGCACGTTCTAACGGGTGAAAGTCCCGAATCCGCCCGG
>JBJDYH010000020.1:0-4750 GCA_051867135.1 Faecousia sp.
GCCCGGAGTATACTCACAATATTGCTTTTTTTCCTTAATTATTATAAAAATCACCATCAATTCATTATCGGTATTGCGAACACAACCGCTTATGCATCGTGCGCCCGGTTCACGTTCCGGAAATAATAGCGTATCAAGGCTGAAATGTCAATAGTTTCCTGCAGAACTTTGCAAAAGGTTCATAGTATTCTAAGCCGAAGAAGCCTCTCAGAAGGTCTTTCCATCCCAAAGGGGCCTGAAATTGGAGAGAAGAATTTTGTCATTGCAACACGCTTATGGGATGACGTAAGGGAAAAAACTTGCAGTTATTTCCCTTTTGCGGTAGAATATACGGGAACATCCGTGAAAGAAGGAACGATACAAACGTGAAAGAAGTCAACCTAACGGAAGGATCTATTTTCCAAAAGTTAATCCGTTTCTCCCTGCCGATGATTGCAGGAAATCTCCTGCAGCAGATCTACAATCTGGTAGACACACTGATCGTAGGCAAATGCATCGGAGCGGATGCCCTGGCGTCCGTTGGATCTGCGTACACACTGATGATCTTCATTACCTCCATCATCACTGGGCTTTGCATGGGCAGTGGTGCATTTTTCTCTGCGGATTACGGTGCAGGGGAAGACAGCAGACTGCGTGAGGATGTCCGCCTGTCGTTTTTGTTCATTCTCGCTGTGTCATTCGTGATTTATCTCATCATCTATCCCGGAATGCAGCTCATATTGAAGCTGCTGCAAACGCCGCCGGAACTGATGGCAATGACTCAAGATTATGTGTCCGTGGTGTTTGTAGGAATCATTTTCGTGTTTCTTTACAATTTCTTTTCCTATTTACTTCGGGCTATGGGAAACTCCATTGTTCCGCTAACTTTTCTGGCAATTTCAGCCGGGTTGAACATTGTACTGGACATCTGGTTCGTTGTGGGTCTCCATATGGGTGTCAGCGGTGCGGCATGGGCGACAGTCATCGCACAAGCCACTGCGGGTATTGGCATTGCGGTTTACTCCATTGCAAAGCTCCCGATTCTGCACAGGGACAAGTCCGCTGCAAAATGGAATCTGCACAGGCTCAGGGAAATCATCGTCAATGATGTGACTACGGGCATCCAGCAATCCGTCATGAACTTCGGCATTCTGATGATCCAAGGCCTGGTCAACAGCTTTGGCGCCACCATTATGGCATCCTTCGCCGCCGCTGTAAAAATCGATACCATCGCCTATATGCCGGCACAGGAATTTGGAAACGCCTATTCCCTGTTCGTCTCCCAGAATTACGGAGCAAAAAAGGCAGAACGAATCCAAAAAGGAACCCATATCTCCTTTTTGGCATCCACAGCGTTTTGCCTGATGAGTTCCATTCTCATTTTCCTCTTTGCGGAAAACCTGATGGGGATCTTCATTGACGCAAGCGAGACAGTCATTATTTGCGAAGGAGCCAGATACCTTCGGATTGAGGGTGCCATGTATGTTGGCATCGGCGTTCTGTTCCTTTGGTATGGTTATTTCCGTGGTATTCGCAAGCCCCATATTTCCCTGATTCTGACGATCATCTCTCTGGGAACCCGGGTAGTGCTGTCCTATGCGCTGGCTCCTCGCACACCTCTCGGCGTGGTAGCGATCTGGTGTTCCATTCCCATCGGCTGGTTCCTTGCAGACACTGCAGGATTGCTTTTTTACCGAAGATTTCGGCAGTAATATGCCTATGTACAATCCGCCAGCACACAGTATTCTGGTGCCGGCGGATTAACTATTTGAAGAAGCCTATTTGTCCCCGAGCCCCCGGCTATGATTGGAAGGCGTCAAAAAGCTGTTTCCCGCTCCGTGTCGAGCCGGAGCGCTGCACATCAACCAGCGATTTCTTCGGACATGCCGCCACGCAGAAGTGTATCCTTTTGCTTTTGGGCAAAGATCGCCAGAAGGGAACAGCCCATTGCAAATTTTGTTCATTTTCGATATACTATATCCAAAACATCACCAAGGAGAGAGATATGGGATATTTTGCAGTCATCGATACAGAAACGAACTGGGCTGATCTAGTCATGTCCATCGGCACCGTGATCGCGGACGCGGACACCTTCCTGCCCATCGTTACCAAATATCATATCCTGCCCGTCGAGTGCGAAACAGGAGGGATGTATTATGACGCGCTGTTCCTGGATACGCCGGTAAAACCCATTCTCTGTACCAGGGCCGAAGCAATGGAGGATTTGAGCTCCTGGTTCCGGCAGTACCGAATCGGCTCCATCTTTGCCTATAACGCTTGCTTTGACCGCAATCACCTGCCGGAGCTGCGAGACTTCCACTGGTACGACATCATGCGCCTTGCCGCCTACCGTCAGTACAATCCCAGGATTCCCGCCTGTGCCGACTGCTGCGGCACCGGTCGCTTGAAACGGGGCTACGGTGTTGAATCCATGCTTCGTTTGCTCTCCGGCAATCAAACATATTGTGAAACCCATAACGCGCTCTTCGATGCTCTGGACGAGTTGGAAATCATGGGATTTCTGAACCATCCACTGTCGGATTATCCCATATTGTAAATCCAGATTGACAGAGCACCACTACCGAGGTGACAATGATGCGGATCCTATGTTTTGGCGACTCCAATACCTATGGCTATGACCCCCGGTCTTACTTCGGTGACCGGTATTCTGCGGAAAATCGTTGGGTGGATATTTTGGCAGAGCAAACCGGGTGGGAGCTTCTCAACGCCGGAGCCAATGGGAGAGAGATTCCCCGCACCCCCAATGCCATCCGGTTGCTTTCCGAATACGCCCCTGTAGATGTCTTCCTCGT
Source organism: Faecousia sp. (assembly GCA_051867135.1). Classification (GTDB taxonomy): domain Bacteria; phylum Bacillota; class Clostridia; order Oscillospirales; family Oscillospiraceae; genus Faecousia. The sequence goes on from JBJDYH010000020.1 coordinate 2,793, forward strand.
TATGCTGGGCACCAACGATCTGCTGCAGGGCGCATCCGCATTGGAAGCCGCAACCCAGATGGAAGCGTTTCTGAACCAGCTTCTCCCCTCTTGTAAAAGCATTCTGCTGGTGGCACCGCCGCCCATGAAGCGGGGGGCCTGGGTTCCCAGTGACGCGTTAGTCAAGGAATCCATCCGGCTTGCGGAAGAATACAAGACTCTGGCACTGAAGCTTCATATTCCCTTTGCTGACAGCCGCGGCTGGAATATCGAATTGTCTTTCGACGGCATTCACTTTACCGAAAAAGGACATCGCACCTTTGCACATCAACTCATGCAGCGTCTGTTCCGGGAGGTGAATCCATGATCATCAGCGCCAGCAGGCGGACGGATATTCCGGCTTACTATTCCCAGTGGTTCTTTCGCCGCCTGGAAGCGGGGTTCGTCTGCGTCCGCAATCGAGTGAATTTCCATCAGGTCAGCCGCATCTCCCTGTCCCCGGAGGTGGCGGACGGTATCGTGTTCTGGACAAAGAATCCCATTCCCATGCTGGACAATCTCCACCTTTTGAAAGACTACCCCTTCTATTTCCAGTTCACCCTGACAGCCTATGGGCAGGATCAGGAACCGGGCATCCCCAGTAAGAATGACAGAATCGTTCCTGCTTTTCAGGAGCTGTCCCAGCGGATCGGCCCGGAACGGGTCATCTGGCGGTATGATCCCATTTTCCTGACGCCGTGGTACACCGCTGACTACCATATGTTCTATTTTGAGGAACTGGCAAAGCGGCTGTCCGGGTACACGAACAAATGTATCATCAGCTTTGTGGATCTGTACCGGCATCTGGGCAGGCAGTTTCAGCCCTTGGACACGGAGGAGATTTACGAGCTGGCAGGCCGCTTTTCGGATATTGCCCAAAAGTATCATCTTGCCCTGGAAACCTGCGCGGAAAGTCTCGACCTGTCCCAATTTGGCATCCGCCACGGGCATTGCGTGGATGGAGAACTGCTTGAGAAACTCGTCGGCCAGCCCCTCTCCCTGGTCAAAGACAAAAATCAGCGGGAGGCCTGCGGATGCTTGACCAGCATCGACATTGGGATGTACGATAGCTGCGCCAACGGCTGCAAATACTGCTACGCCAACCACTCCCCTGCCGCTGTCCGCAGGAATATCCAGTCCCACGATCCCGCTTCGCCGCTTCTGTGCGGTAATCTCACCCCGGAGGATATCGTCAGAGATCGGGTGGTGGCATCCTGCAAAGAACCACAGCTTACTCTATTTTGAACAGATACCGTAAACAGCACAGAATTGGCATGACCAGTTCTGTGCTGTTCCATTTATTGTCCAAGGGAAACGATTCATTCGTGGCCTAAATTTCTCAAATAAATGATCATTTAGCGCGCATCCATCGTAGGGCGGGGTCATGACCCCGCCCTACGATAGGTGCAATTGTAAACGATCATCTACGCAAAACTCTCTACCACGACTGAATATTTACGGTTCGTGCGTTATCCATGTTTCCCTTCGGGCTCATTCTGATCTCAGAATCTTCTCCATGGGCTTTCCCTTGGCGAGCTCGTCCACCAGCTTGTCCAGATACCGAATCTCCTGCATCAGCGGGTCTTCGATGGTCTCCACCTTCACGCCGCAGACAGAGCCTTTGATCTGCTTTCTGGCTGGGTTCAGCGCCGGGGCCTTGCGGAAGAAGTCGCCGTAGGTAATCTCCGAAACCAGCAGTTGTTCCAGCTTCTCCTTTGGATACCCCGTCAGCCATGTGGTTACCGCAAGCACCTCGTCACGGGTGCGCCCTTTCCGCTGCGCTTTCGCAATCAGCATCGGGTACACCTTGGCAAAGGACATGGCAAATACTTTTTCGTTGGTCATTTCCGTTTCCTCAGTTCCGGGCGGAGGTCCTTAAACCTGCGCTTCCAATCCTCCGAAATCCGGAAAGAATCACAGATTTTCTGGATGGCCTTGCC
>JBJDYH010000021.1:0-4716 GCA_051867135.1 Faecousia sp.
CCTGCAGCACGAGCTCTATCAGATGGTGAGTAGCTATGTCTCCAAGACCTACAACAAGGCACAGCGTAACAAGAAGAAAAATATGTGCCTGATTTTCCTGCTGATCATCATGCAGCGTATGGTGACAAGCAGCACGGCAGCAGTCAAACAGAGCTTGGAGAGACGTCTGCAAGTCCTAAAAACGCAAAGCACCCGGCTGGGCTCCCTGACGGAGGAAGATCTCGAAGGCCTGAACATCGAGGACGGTGTGGAAGATGCGCTGGAGGCGATGTCCCTTGACATGGAAGATGAAATAGCGGAGCTCGAACGGATTATCGCCGTCGCCAAGCAGGCTGAATTCCAATATCCGGACGTTAAGGTGGAAAAACTGACGGACACACTGGATATGCTCCTGAGCGAAGACCGGAATCAGAAGGTCATTATCTTTACGGAGTTTGTGGCCACACAGCTCTATCTACGGGAAATCCTAGTCAATCGTGGGTATTCTGTCACGATCCTAAACGGCAGTATGAGCGTTGAGGACCGCGATGTGGCTCTTCGCGAGTTCCGAACGGAAACCAGTATCTTTATATCCACCGATGCTGGTGGTGAAGGTCTCAACCTTCAGTTCGCAAACATTATCATCAACTATGACCTGCCTTGGAATCCGATGAAGATTGAGCAACGGTGTGGCCGTGCTGACCGTATCGGACAGACCAGGGATGTCCACATTTACAACTTCATTGTTTCCGACACAGTAGAAAACCGGGTGCGTGAAGTTCTAGAAGAAAAACTGTCCGTGATTCTCGAGGAGATGGGCGTTGACAAATATTCCGACGTTTTGGACAGCGAGGTCGCTGAACTGGACTTCACCGAAGTGTATATGCGGTCCATCGGGCATCCTTATCAGGTGGAGGAAAACCTCTATCCTGTGGAATCAGAAATGAAGCAGCAGCTTCAGAATTCCAAGAAATATAAAGATGTCATCCGGGAGGAAAAAGACTTAACTGCGTTGGTGGGACAGGGTTCCGATTTCGACGTGGATGCCGCACTCCGATTGATGCTCGCCTATTATGAGAGCTGGCAGGGGCATGATCTTCAGATGATTGACAGGATCAGCATCACCGACGAAGAGATTATCCGGCACCTGCAAACGGATATTTTGCAGGATCGGAAATCACAGCTTATGACCGTTGGTATTCGGAATTTCCCAAACGAGGCCGGGTATTTCATGCTTTGGGAGCTTTCGATTTCCAATGACGAGGATGACAAACGAATTATTCCCATCTTCGTGAACGAGAACTTCGTGCTCAGGCCAATGGCTGGAAAACGGCTGATGGAGGTATTCCTTGATCCGAATTCCTTTCTGACAGTGTCGAACGCACCTAACATTGACGCAGACACCTACGAGCGTCTGGAGAAGATGGCGATGGAGTTTGCCTACGATACCTTTATTGAATTGAAGGACAAGCGTATCCAGAAAAATCAGGAGAAGTTCAACAAATATATGTATGCCCTGCAGCTCAGGACTGAGGCTGCGGAGCACATTGGAATTGAGAACATCCGTCGCTCCCGGCTCTTGAAATTGAGCAAGGAGAAGGCGGCTATCGAAGAATCACATAAAACGGGTGGCCAGATATACCCGGATTTCAAACTGGCGATTCTGGTCAGATTGGAGGCGTGACAGGTGTTTGGCGACTATGTGTTCAGAATGTCATCGGCTGAATATGCGAATAGAATACTGCTGGTCGACGTAGACCATTTGGAAGAAAGCACGAATTACAGCGCGGGCTTTTTGGCACATGGTTTTGAAGTCGTAAGATACACTGATGATCTGCACTTTCGGATTGACTACGAAGATAAGCTCAAGGCTGAGACCAGCAAAATCGCTGTTATTGCTGGGTCGGAGCAGTATATTCCATATGATCTCCGTAGGCGTCTGACGGTTTATGCAGTCTCTTTGTCAAAGCTGTTTCCCCGTCTGAATTCTGATGTGCTGCGAGGAAAAGGCAAACAGGACCTTGACCTGATTTGTTATGCCTGTGAAGGTGACTATAACAAATATCGAAGCAAAGCGGATACCGAGCAGTTTTTACGGATGAAGGTCTACCAGAAGGCAAATGTTAATCTATATCTGGAGAGCACATATCAAGAGCTCCTGGCCCGCACGAAGGCGGCAATGGCATATCGTGATTGGTTTGCCATTGCAGAAGAAAAAGCAAATATCGATTGTATGGCTGTTCGCTATGAAATCGACCTTGATACATCTGAGATCAATTACCTGTTCCGGGACTACATCTTCTCGGCTTATGGCAAGCTATCAACCAGCATGGATAGTGTCAGCCCTGTGCTGGTAAGCCGAGCAATGGAGTTTATATCGGAACGTAGCTCCCGGTTTGTTATTGTCGTCATGGATGGCATGTCAGAATTTGATTGGAGCATTTTGGCGCAGTCATTTGATGGCATCCATTACCATAAGACCTCTGCCTTTGCCATGATCCCGACTGTCACCTCGGTATCTCGGCAGTGCCTTCTGTCGAACAAATATCCAAGCCAGCTCCTGAATCCTTGGAGCCAAAGCAAGGAAAAGCAGGAGTTTATCGAATGCGCAAAGACTATGGGATATACGGATAAGCAGATCTGTTACGAACGAGGATTTGAGGCTGACTTTGGTCCGCTGGTCCGCTGCGGCGCGGTTATCATCAATGATATAGATGATATGGTCCACGGCCAGAAACAAGGACGTATTGGAATGTTCAATGACGTGGGAGTTATGGAAAAGCAGCGAAAACTCGCAGACATGACGAGACGTTTTCTGAAAGCTGGGTTTGATGTTTATATTACGGCAGATCATGGAAATACAACTCGAAAAGGTATGGGCAAGCTCATGGGCACCGGGGTTGAGACAGAAACAAAAAGCCGGTGCATGCTGGTTCTGAAGGATTTTGCGGATAAGGATGGCTTGAAGGGTAAGTATGGCCTTCTTGAATTTCCGAAGACATATCTTCCCAAGGAGTATGACTATCTGATTTGCGATGTGGGCGATTCGTTTGATACAAAGGGAGAGGACGTAATGAGCCACGGTGGCATCTCAATCGATGAAGGAATTGTACCATTTATTAAGATCAAGGCGGTGGAGAACAATGGCTAAGATGGTGGGAATGAATGTTGTTGTCAAAGAAGGCTGGACCAAAAAGGTCATTGCTCTGTTAAGCGAAAATTTGACAGAGGAAGAATATAAGGCTGCACTGAATGAGCATCTCTCTTTTGAGATTGACAGCGCAATTAATCTCCGGAAGGCAAGAGAGATTCTTATGCGTGTGTGGTGTAGGGATACAGAAGGTATGGAAAAGCTGCAGAAGGAAGGCCGAGAACTGGTGGCCAAGTATCCAGATCAGCTTGCTGCAATCAACTGGTGTATGATAGCTTTGGTATTTCCTGCGTTCGCGGATATAGCGAGACTGATGGGTAAGATGTTTGAGTTTCAGGACGTCATTACGACAACTCAGATTAAGCAGAAGATGTTTGATGAATGGGGAGAAACTGGCACACTTCAGACCGTTGTGGCCAAGATCATAGGGACCATGCGTGAGATTGGCGGCATTAGATCTGAGAAAACCGGAAGGCAGGAGTCTGCGGCTATTGAGGTCAAAGATGCCGAAGTTGTCTCCTTTATGATCCGGGTGGCGATGACATTAGATGGGAGCAGCTATTATGCATTCTCATCACTTACAGATTTTCCGTTCTTGTTCCCGTTCCAGTATCGGGTGAGCAAGGAAATGCTCATGCAGGATGATCGGTTTGTACTGTCCACCTTTGATTCGACACTGAGTGTTGCTTTGAAAGAGAAATAAAAGGAAGCGTGTCCCATGAAATTCACGATGAAGCTGAACGCGTCTCCGTTTGAGATGATAGCGTCAGGAGAAAAAACAGTCGAACTAAGACTGTATGACGAAAAAAGACGGCAGATTTCCGTCGGAGACATGATCCGTTTCTCCGATATAAACGATGCGTCAAGAACCCTGCTCACAGAGGTCAAGGATCTTTTCGTTTTCGACTCCTTTGAAGCGCTCTATAAGGCTTTGCCACTTACTGAATGCGGCTATACAGATGAAACGGCCCGGACGGCTTCTCCGGAAGATATGAGAAAGTACTATACGCCAGAGCTGGAAAAAAAGTATGGCGTGCTTGGTATAAAAATAGAACTAATATCGCAATAAAAGCGAGGAAGAGACTTATGAACATCAGCAACATGACCATGTTTGCATTATGAGTACTGAGTGTAATGACGGCACAAGGCCGGTCATTTTCAAAGCCGAGCGTATCGACATCCCGGGGATTGACGAGGAGTGGGAGTGGCTGGCAAAGCAGAACTTCAAGAATACTGCAGAGGATGCTTATACTGGCTGACATACACTTTTTAACGATTCCCCGCACGATTTAATTATTCCCGCACCTTTTAATTATTCGACCACATTTTAATTTTTCTCCGGTTTGTCTCCAGAGGGGGGAAGTTTTCCGGAGAGGTCATTCGCACAATGGCAACTGCATAAAGAGAAAGGGCTTTCACAGCCTTACCGGATAGACCGGTGAAACCGTGAAAACCCTTGAAATCAGGCCGCTTCTGGGCATTATGACCCGGAGGCGGCTTTTTCATTTTGTATCATAGACGACGTTAAGATGGTAAGCGTCAAATCTCCCATCGGCTTGCTCCTATTGTCAAACCATGCGAGAATA
>JBJDYH010000022.1:0-4712 GCA_051867135.1 Faecousia sp.
TGCGAAATTGTACACTTCTTTCTTGCCAGTAAAGAATTTAGAGAGATTTTGACGGACAACATTGTACTTTTATAACGAATTATATAGGAATTGTAGCACAGAATTATCGCAATGTCTAACGAATTACATTTCTGGAAAACGAAAGAAGGTAGCAAAGGAAGCATTGCCCCAATCAGAAAAACGACAAGTTATACTTGAAATTATAATAATTTAGAGTATAATATTAACAAGAAGGTGAGGTGTAGTTTATGAAGCGCTTTGTTGACAGAGAGCAGGAGATGAACACCCTGCAAAGGGAATATCAGCGGGATGGCAGCTCCCTGGTTGTGCTGTACGGACGGCGCAGAGTAGGAAAGACGACTTTAATCTCCGAGTTCATCAAGGATAAGAAGGCATTATTCTTCCTTGCCAGTGAAGAATCCGAATCCCAGAACCGGCTGGCATTTCAGGAAAAGACAGCTGAGTTCCTAAACAGTGATCTGCTGAAAAATGTGGAGGTCAAAAGCTGGGATGTGCTGTTCAAAGCCATCATGGACACACCTTTTGACACCAAGCCGGTAATCGTTCTGGACGAGTTTCAGTATCTCGGGAAAGCCAATCCTGCGTTCCCGTCCATCTTCCAGCGGATTTGGGAGGAAATTCTGAAGGACAAGTCTGTTATGGTGATTCTCTGTGGTTCTCTGATTTCTATGATGCAATCTCAGACCCTTGCTTACGGAAGCCCTCTCTACGGCAGGCGGACTGCCCAGATTCGGCTAAAGCAGATTCCCTTTGGTTACTACCACGAGTTTTTCCCGGATAAAGGCCGCAAAGAGCTGATTGAAATGTACGCCGTTACAGGCGGCGTGCCAAAGTATATTGAGCTGTTCTCTCAGAGCAGGGATATTTACAGCGCCATTGAAGCCTGCGTTCTGAACCGTTCCAGCTATCTTTACGATGAACCTCACTTCCTGCTCCAGCAGGAGGTTAGCGAGGTTGGCAGCTACTTCTCCATCATCAAGGCCATTGCTGCGGGCAACACGAAGCTCTCTGCCATTGCCGGCGTTCTGGAGGTCAAGTCTACCAGCCTCACCAAATACCTGAAAACCCTGATCGACCTGGACATTCTGGAACGGGAAGTGCCGGTGACGGAGGAGAATCCGGAAAAGAGCAAGAAGGGCCTGTACAAGATTAAGGACAACTATCTGCGGTTCTGGTTCGCGTTCGTCTATCCCAATATGAGCTTTATCGAGAGTGGACACAGCCGGATTGTCATGGACAAGATCCGTAAGAGCCTTGTGCGGAACCACATCGCCTTTGTCTACGAAGATGTGTGCAAAGAGCGGATGTGGGAGATGAACGCGGAAGGCGTGTGGCCGTTCTACTTCTCCAAGCTGGGGCGGTACTGGGATGCCAAAGAGGAAATTGACATTGCCGCCATTGACCCGGAAGGGAAGAATCTGATTCTGGGCGAGTGCAAATACTGGCAGGAACCGGTGGGTATCAGCGTCCTGCGGGATTTGGAAGCCAAAGCCAAAACTGTAGCCTGGGAGAGAAATGAGCGGAAGGTTTGGTATGTATTATTCAGTGCAACCGGCTTTACTGAGGAATTGAAATTAGAGGCAAAAGCCAGAACAGACTTGGAACTGTGTGAAGAATAGCACGTTCCCTATGAATAATCATTGGAGCGTACCGTCAGGCAAAAGACAGTACGCTCCAATTGTTTTTATGATGCTTTATACAGGAGAATCTCATCATCAGAGATTGCATTCAAGAAACTATTCCCGAGACTTTCGGTTGTGATGAGATCGATAGGAACCCCAAAAGCATCCTCCCAATCTGCTGCCAGTCCACCCAGCTGTAAACCTCGAATAGAACCCTTGTCGATTCGCAAAGTCGATGTCGCTGTCTATATTGGCATCACTTCTGGCGTAAGAACCAAATAGGTAAATCCGCTCTGCTCCATATTGGGCTGCAAGTTCAAAGGCGATTGTTCTGATTTCTTCCACAGAATACCGAATAGTTGTTCCCATAGAGTGTCAATATAATCAGATATTCTTATTCTTTCCATAGAAGATTCTTCCCTGTTCGAGATTCTTCTTATAAGTACAGGCGGCAGCAAAAATTGGGTTTGGATGAATGCACTTTTTGGCATCACTGCAAGCTTCGTACCTTGAACAGCAGCCAAAACTGTCGCTTGCGATTACGACTTCAGCTTCGGCGATGGCAGCCAGAACAGGTGCCAATGCCAACACATCATTGAAGGAACTTACAACCACTCTGCTGTAGTCATTGTCGAGATGTGTGACCTCATGACCGGAAAACTTGTCATCGTAAATGCTCCTGTATTCAATACGAATGCCACTCTTCTTGGGATCAACTTTTACGGCTAAAAGAATCTTTGTCTTGACAGCGATATAGGCTTTGTTCTGAACTACTTCAATAAATTTGCCATACTGTTCTTTGCCGCTAATTGAACCATGGACTGCATCACGAAGTTGCTCAGCCTCTGTTTTAACCATCGTATCAAAAGAAATCTGTCCGCTTTCCATTTCCTTACCTCACCCGATGAAATAGTCACTTTCCTTGATAATTGCAATTTGCAGGCCTTTCGCCTGTAATTCCATAGCTTTCTTGACCTTTGTGCCATAATTGCCTGCAACCCAGGCATTGTTGCCCTGATTGCCGACAAGGACGATATGGGTTTTAGTGGTCACCGATTTTTGAATAGTCGCTCCACGGGAAACCAATATGGATTCCACTTGGGACTTGTTGCCCAGCGAGAACTCCCCGGAGAGGACGATGTTCTTTCCATTGACTTCGATGGCAGTCTGATTACAGGCGCAGCCATTGCTTACAGGATCAATGAGCCTATTGCACACGCTGAGAAGCCTTTTTAATTCATTTTCCTCAACGATTCCATCCTCGAGAATCAACTCTATCTGACGCATGAGATTCGGTCGATAGCCTGCTTTTATGTACTCCGGTTTCAGATTTGCAAGCGCAGCCGTTAAGTGCATAAGTGTGAACATACTCGTTCACATGTAACCCTCTGCGGCACATGTCCAGAAACAGTTCAGCAGTTGCCCTGCAATCACTGCCAGAATCATGGTGATTCAAGGGAATACCCAAGTAGTCACACAGAGTATTCAACTTGTAATTCGGAAAGTCAGGATAAATGTCACGGGCGGCCTTGACTGTATCGAGATAATACACCACTTGGTCTTCCAATCCGTATGCGGAAAGCGTTTTGCGCAGTACGGACAAATCAAAGCATGCATTATGAGCAATCACGACCCGGTCAAAAAACAGCGGACGCAATTCAGCCCAAATACGAGGAAAAGTTTCGGAATGGATAACATCCCGTTCGTTTATGCCGTGGATACGAATATTCATCAGATCAAATCCACATTCCGGATTAACGAAGATGTTCCGAGTTTGTGTGATATTCCCGTTTACAATTTTAGTAATACCGATAGAGCAAATTCTGTCATTAGCGGCATTGGGAGTCTCAACATCGAATACGATATATTTATCTTCCATTTGGACCTTCCCCCTCCATAACGATGCTGTGGCTCTTCTATCGTTGCAGATGATGTGGTGTGTTGTTGATTTTTCATGGAATAATAGTGACATCGATTCGGGAAAATTTCAATTCACTGAGACAAAAAACTTGTCTGTGATGACAGACTGGCAGGAGCAGGCTCATCTTGCCTGCTCCTTTTGCCTGCGTTTGACGGTATTAATGACTGCATCCACCAGTTCAAGCTTCTGCTTCGTGGGGCAGTTCAGCCGGTTAATCTTGGCGATAACAGATTCAGCATGTACAGTTGCGACCCGGCGGGCCAGTTCTTCTTTGCCTGCGTCGGTTTTGGGGTAATGTACGATCACATGGATCGGTGCGGATTTTCGAATACGCTGTCACCTCTTTCAATTGCCCTGGCCATTAGGCGTAGGCTGTGTGCCCGAATGTGCTACTACTGTATGCGTATGGGCCCCTGATATTGACAGTTCCGGGGAATAGGGTAGGGGAATACCCATATACCACACCCACGTTGAGCTGTATGAAAAAGTGCTTGATTTACAAGGGCTTTTTACCCGCTAAAGCGTGACACTTAGACCTTTGCCTCCGCTTGCGTTTGGTGGTATTGTGGCGCTTCATAGTCACAGTACAATCCGAACAGTATTTCGCGCGGTTAGAACCGGGAAGAAACCGTTTCCCGCATACTGCACACTGCTTGGTGCCGAGGTGGGGAAAGAGAGCGGCTTCCAGATCCTGATCCATTGGCAGTACCGCGGCACGAAACCACTTGCAGATCAGCGAGTAGGAGATACTTTGGACACAAACGCATTTCTCCCCATCGTCCAGGGCAATACAAAAGCCATCGTCGTAGTTGCAGAATTTGTGTTCCAGCCGACGCATCTTTCGGTATTGCTGGTAGTCCATTACCGGAATGGATTTACTGTTTTTCAAGGGCTGCTGCCTCCATGAAGCCGTGTTTGATGTAGTAGCGCTGCAATCTGCGGATGGCATCCCGGACGCTGTGATGGGCTATCCTGCAACGGTTTGTCCGGTGTTGGATTATCCGATGACGGCTTTTCCGGTGACGGATTTGCAGAAATAGGGCGTTCATAAATGATGTACTCATTGACGCTGAACTTGCCGCTGGCATCGGTGGTCTGGTGGCGCTGGACATAACCCGCTCGCTCAAGTTCGTTGATTGCGGAACGGA
>JBJDYH010000023.1:0-4704 GCA_051867135.1 Faecousia sp.
CCTCCGGCACGATCTCCGGCAGACCGTCCGCGCCCTTGCGGTATCCAAGAAAATGGCGGTACGGCATACTCACTTTACCGTCAGCAAAGCGTTTCCGCTGCCCCCAGGTCACATTTTCGGAGATGCTGCGGCTTTCTTCTTGAGCAATGGTGGACATGATGGTGATCAGCAATTCACCCTTGGAGTCCAGGGTGTAGATGCTTTCCTTTTGGAAATAGACCTCCACGCCTTTTTCTTTCAGCTTTCGGACAGTAGTGAGGCTGTCCACGGTGTTACGGGCGAAGCGGCTGACGGATTTTGTGACGATGAGGTCCATCTTAACGTCGTCTTTGATACAAAATGAAAAAGCCACCTCCGGGTCATAATGCCCAGAAGCGGCCTGATTTCAAGGGCTTCCGAGGTTCCTACTGTTTCTACATTGGATCTTCGGAAGCCCTTTTTTGTTTTATACAGTTGTCTTTCCCGGTACGGTGTGCCGGAGAAACTTACCCCCCTGCACATCGGCGACGGGCAAATAATTAAAAAGTGTTCGAATAATTAAAAGGTGCGGGAATAATTAAATGGTGCTGGGAATCGTTAAAAGGTTATAAAGTAGGCTTCTCGCCATACTCAAATCTTGCCTTTCCAGCGGCAATAGCTGCAATAGCCACTTCTTCTTCGGTTTTATCTGGGACAACCCACAGTCCTTTGACAAACCGCGAATAATATTCGGTTTGTATCAGTTCCCTCGGTGCTTCCATACGATAGTTGTCTGGATATCTCTCTGAAGGCCATTCCCATACATATTCCCAGATTCCAAAAACCTCGCCTGCCCGTACAGCACACGTGTCTGGCGATCCGATTAACACTGAGAACTTGATGTTTTCATTATCCAATCTTCGACAAAACTCCTCGCACTTTTTAATCTCCGCTTCACTCAGAGGTTTTCCTTTTATTTCGAACCACCTATCCAAACTGGGTATGTAGAAATCAGGGAGATATCGCAATTCTCCCATTTGAAATCCTTCAATCTCATACTCATATTTTAGCCCGATAGCATTAAAAAACACAGCCCAGCGTGCTTCAATTCTGCTTCGGAATCTATGACCATCATATTCTGTTTCAATTGCTTTAATGACGTTATTCATTTGGCGGCCTCCTCAAGATAATGGACAGCCTTCCCGGTCGCAATTGCATGCTCAATTTCGGACCTGGTGCTTGAACCGATATAACCACCGACGTTGATCACGAAGATCTCGTCAGCCATATCAATCTTGCGTTTGTGCATGTCATCCAGCATTTTCTTCGTGCCATCGGCCCAGACCTCATCATCGCCGGAGTGGCCAAAGAGCCCGACGCTGATGACGATGTTGCCTTCCAGCGTCAAGCGTTTCTGCACCTCCATGAATGCGTCCTTGAAGCGGGTGCTGCCGCAAAGGGTGATGACTTTATACTTACCGACCATATCTTTCCCCGTATAAAACGCCAATTTCTAAATCCACGAAAAGTTCTGTCGTAGAATTTTTTTCATCTCATCAAAGTTTTCGAAGGCGCTCTTAAGATCAGCATTCTTTTTCAGGAACAAATACCATTTATACATCCATTCATTATTCTCGAAGAGCGGATATGCTTCTATCCATTCGTCAGTAAAATAGTCTGGAAATATTTCTTGTAATGTATAAAGTCTCCCCAGAAAGTGAGAAACGTAATATGCCTGCTGAACACCATCTTGCGTTTGATGATAATTCTTATACAGTAACTCCTCTTGACCCGGAAGCTCTATCTGAACTATATCATTAATTTGTGTTTTATCAAACATATTCTCGAATGTATACTTCCTGACAAAATAGTACCCTCTCGCACGAGCGTTGAATTCCGTCCACAACTGAAAAGGAAGGTTCTTATTGATGTTCAATATGTCTTCGTAGTCTGTCGCCGAAATCAAGTGAGCGTAATCAATATAATCTCTAACATGTGTGGTCTCGTGGATGATCGTTCCAACCCAGGTCATGTTATTTTGGCCTATGTACTGCATAACAAAAGCCTTGTTTATGAGAATCGTAAAAGTGCCGCCAACAGAAGTCGGGCAAACTGTCATTCCGTTGTATGCGCTTAGAGTTTGTATTTTTTCAGGTTCTTTCGCTACATGGTAAGGTCTTAGCTTAGCGTACTCATCAACTATATTATCGGTAATCTTGTAATCCACATTTAACGGATCACCGCCGAACGTATCATAGTAATCACGCAGAATGTTTATAAACAAATCTTCAAATGTTACGTTATGACTCAAATGCATTCTCTCCTTAGTTTTGCTCCAATGACTTCAATGTCTGTCCATCCGCTGTTTTCCAACTTGTCAGTCCATTAGCGCTCTTTCCGATAACAAACATTGCTGCGTAGGAAGGGCTGGTAAAGAGCATATCCTCCTTGAGGATGCCGTTCTCATCTACAGGTGCACTCTTCCGACGCTCCTTGATGGTTGCCGGAATGGTGTCATCATCGACCAGAGAGATATGGCTCCCCTGTAGTACCACAAAGCCTTCAGATGTCTGAACTCCGTCCGCTTCTACTTTACCCACACCTTTGATTGTCCTTTCCATGTGGAGCGGAGCGCCAGTTTCTTTGACGTCTTCCGACTGCACTGCCGGAGCCTGAGTCGCAGGTTTATTTACCGAATCGAAGAGTTTGTGGCCAAGGGTACCCATAATCACCTTAGCGTAGTCGATAAACTCCTCCATCTCGCTTTCCTTCTCCTCAGTAATATTACCAGGAGTGGGATCGTTCCCGTTTTTCACATCATATCGCTTTGCAGAAATTGCCATGTTACAGAAACGATTCTCAAGGTAGCTTATCTCGGTTGCTCCAAGGGAGTTGTTGGAGGTCGTAAATACAATTGCCTCTGTCCAATAATCCTTTTCCGGATTTCGCTTATGTTCTTGAAGCCGATTGAGAATGCCTTCACCGTTCTTGCGGGCACCAGCCTGACCGATATAGACGACACCTTTTCCGGTTTCATCTGACATCCCAAACAGAAAGTAAACCCCACTCTGTTTTAGGTCATCGCGGTCTTTGCAGCGGTCCAACTCTGTCCGGGGGATTTTAAAGGCGACACCTGTCCAGTTGGCAAGTGTGCACTTAATCCTTCCGCTGGCATCACCATCCATCAGGAAAAGCTGTATGTTTTTTCCTCGTGCCGCCATTACAAAATCCTCCTTGTTCTATGATCAGTTATTCTCTTCAATCTCGATAGCCTTCAATCAGGCCAAACCGGCCCCTCTCGGGATTTCTTGTAAAATGGACAATGTTTGCCGTGGAATAATCCAGAGATGGTATCTCGTTTTCCAGAATAATGGTCTGACGGTTTTTCTCGTGATCGATCATGTACTGGAATAGTCCGCCTCGCATACTGTCTGACGTGACCTCGGTTCCCACGTCTTCTTCTCGCTCCTTAAGGGAGAGGATCGGTGAATCCATTACAAGCAGATGTGGCATGTGCAGGTCGAACTCATTCAGCATCTCCTGAACAGCAAGGGCCATGACGGTATTCAGGAAAGCCCTGAAGCCCTGACCTTGTGACAGTTTCTCACTGCCGTTTACAACAACGTCGCATACGTCCTCATCGAAGCGGGAGCCAACGTAATTATCGTAGTTGCATTTTTCTAATATTTCTGTCAGCAGTCTTTCCAGAGGCTCCTTTAGGATCTCACGTATCTTCCCACGCACATCGAAGTCGGTGGAGAATTCGTCCTCATCGTTGATCCGGAGGAGTTGGTCGTTCAACACCTCAGTGAAGTACCGGATCATTTCCTTGGTCTTCGCCCTCTCCAGCGCAGCAGTGAAAACAACGAGTTTGTCTCTAAGCTCTTCTACTTGTGGGCGCAGTTCTCCTCGAATCGCTGCCTGTACCTGCTGCTGCTCCCGGAGCAGGGCTTCCCTCTGGCTCTGCAACCGGGACAGCTCATTTGTCAGAGCTTCGTCGGCGTACTGAAGGTCCTTGATCCGTAGCTCGATCTTATCGGCTTCCGCAATAGCCGCGTCCAGGCAGGACTGTGTTTTCTCCTTTGGGAGTTCCCCATTGCAAAAGGGACAATGGTCCAGTTTGGGGATTCCGCCCTTATGCAGGTCGGCCTCAGCAATAAAGGTGAGCCGCCTCATATCAGACTCATATTGCGTCCGAAGAGCATCGTATCGGTTTTTCAGAATAGTACTCTCGGCAATTGCGGAACTAATCTCGATCAGCCTCTTCGTTACTTTTTGGTCCCGATCTGTCGTCTGCTTCAGGGAGTCCTCGGCAGCACTAATCTGTTCGAGTATCTCATTGATCTCTATCTGGATTTCTGCTGCAGAGCGGGGATCGTCATCCTGCAGGCCGTTGGCTTCTCGTTCTCTGATAGCGTTCACGCTACCGTCAACAATGTCTCGCGCTGTGGCGCGTTTCACCTTGATGATCTTCGAAGGTGTTTTCTGCGTCTCAGCAGGTGAAATATAGGTCAGTTCCTTTGCCAGATAGATGAGTGAGGTGATCGTCGGCACCGGGATATTCTTCGTGAACGTCTGCCCGCCAGACTTCAAGATACTATTCTCACCTGAGATCCTGTTCTCATTAATAACGAAGAAGTGGTAGAACGTTCGGACCGTCAGGGTCTGCTCCAGCGCGTCCTCGATCTGTTTGATGATCTTGACCTCCTGATTGATCCCCATGAGCTTCAGCCACAAGGAACTGAT
>JBJDYH010000024.1:0-4702 GCA_051867135.1 Faecousia sp.
GGGTTTTCTGTTTAGACGGGTGCTGCATATACTCCGAAGCGGCGCATCCCATTCACACTTCGGAGCGTATCATGGGCCATTGGAAACAGTCCTTTCTTTATTTGCGGTTTTAACTTTTCGTAGCATAAAGACGAAATAAAGCCCAAAATGCAACACAGCCGATAGAATTTTATTTCTATTTCCAAAATCACAAAACCGAATATAGGGACAAGTCTTATGACAACATATCGCTGTCATGATCCGCGCTCTTAAGGTAAAATAATACTTCTTCTGTTGGTTGCATTTCTGCGTTTATTTCGTCTATATCAATGAAGCTTTGTGTTGGATATACTACGGAGCAGCAATTAAAGCATTTTGCGAAAGAGGAGTATCTATGGAATCAAAATTGATTGGTTACCGCATCAAAACGGCACGAGAGAATACACATATTACACAGGAACAGCTTGCAGAAATTATTGGATGTACAACACAGCATATCAGCGCAATGGAACGAGGAATCAAGCTGCCTCGTCTGGACACATTTGTATGCATTGCAAATGCGCTGCATATTTCTTCGGATGTTCTGCTTCAAGACTTCTTGAAATGTGCCCCTAACCCTCTTGCCAGTGAATTTGCCTCGGCAATATCACCGCTTTCCAGAGAAATGCAGCTTCATATCCTAAAGGCTATCCGCGCTTTTGCACAAGGAATTGCAGAAGAATAATCGGCCCAGTCAGCCTTATCTATGCTGTGACATTTTTGCGAATTTTCTGATTTCCTGCAATATTCGATGGATTTCGACACGAATTAGGTGCTAGTATAAATCTATCCGATTTATAAGGACAATCTAATAGATTTATATGGTTGATGCCAAAGTGCAGAGAGAAAGGATAGCGAAAATGAGAACAATAGAGTCGGTTATGGAGCAAATGACAGATATTAAATCGATTATGCAGGATGTACGGGATACACTAAGGACGATTGATGCAGCGTATCCTGCAGAGGAAGCAAAATACTTGCAGGCTGCATCGAGATTGGATAAAATGCTTGGAGATACTGTTTCGCCGAGCGTAAGTGAGTTTCTTGCGGCAATGGAGCAGGAGTTTGTTTGCGGCTTGATCTATGAGGGATGGCTTGGGTTTAAGCTACGGTATGATTGTTATTTTAACTCAATTAATTCACTGTTTTTGAAACAGGACTACGAGGACATCCTTCATGAACGAAAGCTGCACGCCCTACCCGTATCTCAGAACGCATTACACACCATTTCTGCTTTTTGCAAACAGGATGCCGTCAGTAAAGATGTGGGCTTAGAAGATATTTCCGGTTACTATGCATATCTCCATACGGTTGGCTATAAGCTGGCGCACTATTTTGGGTTTCGCCTTGCAGACGGTCTGCTTTTTTACTTGATTCCCGGATACACCGGGGACAGTATTCTTTCTGCTCAATATGCTGCAGATCTGAAGAACTACTTAAATGTGGATATAGAGAGTTTATAAAAAAAGACTGCATATCACACAAAATGTGGTATGCAGTCTTGGATAATCTATTCAATCTCTTCTTTATACTCTGCCAGGATGGTATATGCTATTTTTCTTGCGCGGGACAGATATGTACGAACGCTGTTGGGACGGATTCCCATCACAGATGCAATTTCCTTATCTGATTCCATTAGAAAATACTTTCGCTCCAATAGCTCCCGTGCATCTACCGGTACCTGCGGCCATATTTCCCTGAAGCGTTCTGTACGGAGCTTTCGATCCATCAAAACGGCCAGCATATCGCTTTCGTTGTAGCAGATATTCTCCGCCATTTCTAACGACCACTCGACTTTGTTAGTTCTAGATAACGAAATAGCTGTGTTGCGAAGCGTAGTGGCAATGTATGATAACTGGCGCTCAGAAGACAGCGACGCTAATACATCCGCTTTTTCGCACAACCTTAACCAAACGCACTGGACTAGTTCCTCTACATCATAGCGGTCTGCACCATACTGCCACGCAAGTTTATAGAGAAAATTGCTGTATTTTTGGTATAACCCATGCATAGAAAACTGGCCATCGGAAAAACCTTCCGCTTTTTCTTGGGTTGCCATCACTTTTTGTTTAATTCGCAGGATAGGGTTAATGCATTCACCACATCCAGAAGCGTTTCCCGGTGCTTACCCGTTATACTCATGCATTTGCTCACAAATTCCGAAACGCGGACACCATTGCAATAGTCTTGGTTTAGCTTCGCTTCCAGCTCGGCAATCGGTGATGACCCCAGCAGATAATCTGTACTTACATCAAAGAATTTTGCAATTCGCTCTAAGTTCTCACGGCTTGGCATAGTGTGACCGGTTTCATATTGTGAAACAGCAGAAGGAGAAATGAACAGTGCTTTCGCAAACTGCTTTTGACTCATATGTCTGCTGATACGTAGCTGCCTTAGCGTTTCTGCGAACAAGCGAATCCCCCCCCGCACTTTTTTTGTATCATACAACAAAAATAACCATATTTGTAAAAAGTTAAGTGTTTATATTGATTTTGTCCTTTTTTATGCTTTAATATTAAGATAAACTTAATCATTCTTTGAAAAATAAAGCAGGAGTGTGTTTATTGCGCTTATTTAATGACGCATTGATGATGATTTATGTTGCACTTTTCATTCTTTTTCGTCTTATAATATGTAAATCGCCATAAATATATAGATGCAAGTTGGTGATACCATGAGAAAACAAAAAGAAATTCTCCCGCTAAACAAATCCGACTTTGAGTTCTTTCAAAACTTCTTTGAGGAGTATAAGAACTATCTTTATCACGCTGCATCCTCCTACGCTGCAACGGCAGCAGACCGAGATGACCTTGTTCAGGAAGCCGTTATGCGCCTAATGAAAAATATTCCTGTTTTACGCCAGTTAACCCGTTGCAAAACTGCGTATTATATCGTTATTACTGTTAGAACGGCTTACATAGACATGTTACGGCGAAAACAAAACCTTAGTTTTCTGCCCCTGAATGATGACGACGATTTTCTAAACGCGCTGCCCGAAAATATCCTCACAGACCGCAGCGAAACAGATATGCATTTACGCATGGCGGTAAGGCAGTTGAGGAAAAACCTGTCAGAGAAAGATTGGATGGTTTTAGTGGGCAAAGTAATTATGGGTTACACCTACGAGGAATTGGGGACACTGCTGGAAATGAATCCAGCCAGCGTAAGGATGGTCTTAAGCCGTGCGAAAGCAAAAGCGCGCGAGCTTCTTCAATTTGAAGATTGGATAGGAGGTGATTAAATTGAGAGATCAGAGAAAGGATCAACTGATCCAGCAATACGAGGAAGCGGCATTGGGCCTTCTTCTGGAGGAATATGCCGACGCTGAGGGTAAGCGCCTTCTCCAGGGCTATGAAGCGTCATTGAAGGAAGGCACCATTGCCCCCATGCCCGATGAACTGAATGCTAAGTGCCAAAAGATTATCGACCAGGCGTATGCAAAGAACCACCGCAGAAAGCTGCTCTCCACCATTACAAAGGCTGTGGGTAAGGCTGCGATGATTGCCTTAGTCCTTTTCGGAGCTGTATCCGCTGCGATCCTCTCGGTAGACGCCTGGCGTGTTCCGGTATTGAACTTTATTCTGGATAAAAGCGGAGACTATGCCATTGTTAATTCAGGATCTTCCAACCCCGCGCTGCAAAAGCAATTTGAGGGAATCGTGGATACAGTATGCGACTATGCGCCGTTTGATTATGCGCTGATCCAGACCCCTGCCGTAGACGAAGCGGCGCTTCTCATCCAGATGGAAAACAGCGAAGAAAAGCTGCTTACCGTTACGGTAAGACAATCTACAGACCAAATCAAAGCCGATACAGAGGATGCTGAGTATACGGAATTGGATTTGAATGGGAAACCGGCATATCTGATCATAGAAGAAGGCTTATTTATAATGTGGCTCGACGAAGCGCAGCATCTGATTTACTCCGTCTATGCGCAAGACCTACCCGCGGATGCTTTTTGGGCACTGGTATACGCCCTGGCAGAATAAAAACATTCTTAGGAGGAAAACATGAAAAAATTAACTGCTTTTATTTTGGTATGCGTTCTGCTTCTTGGCACCGCTATGCCCATTGCGGCGGCTGATGCGGGCAGCGCGGTTCAGCCCCGCTATACTTACATCATGGATATCAGTGCGGGTATACAAGTGTCGGGCTGGGGCGTTGCGTCCTGTACTGGCGTCCTTAATGCAAAGATATACACCCCTGTAAAGATTACGATTGCGCTTCAGCGGCTGGATGGTATAACTTGGACGACCATTAAGCAATGGGAGGTTACCGGCACAGGCAGTGTCTCCGCAACCAAAAACTATGCAATTTACAGCGGATATAGCTACTGTGTCTATGTAACCGGTTATATTTATGACGCGAACGGGAACTGTTTGGAATATACAAGTGCAATCCAGTATATTGATTACTAACTTGCGTTATTCTACGGCGCTGGAGAAACTTCTCCAGCGCCGTTTTTTGTTCGTTTTCACAAAAACTCTGCCTGTATTTTATGGATTCCCCTAAAAATGTATTTGTGAGTTGCGTTTTTGGCTCTATTTCGTTTTTATACTATGAAATACCAAAACCGCAAATAAACAAAGAAAGGACTGTTTCCAATGGCCCATGATACGCTCCAAAGTGTGAACAGGATGCGGCGCTTCGGAGTATATGCAGCATCCATCTAAACAGAAAACCT
>JBJDYH010000025.1:0-4691 GCA_051867135.1 Faecousia sp.
CCGCCATGCCCGCGGCATGGGCGGCGCTGAATATCACACCGCACTCAAGGGACAGAGCTGGAAGCTACGGCTGGCAAACACGGTGGATGAGTGTATGCGATACGCTGGCAGCCGCACGGAATTCATTTCTCTGATGGAGTCCGAGGGCTATGCTGTCCGCTGGGAGAGCAGCCGCAAGAGCATTACCTACACCACGCCGGACGGCATGAAGTGCCGCGACAGCAAGCTGCACGAGGATAAGTATCTTAAGGAGGTCATGGAATATGAGTTCAGAATACGAGCAAAACTCACCAAGCGTCGAGCGGACGAAAACGCTGAAAGAATTAAAGCAGATGAATCAGCCCAACAGCGCAGAGCTGAATCCCCCAACGCAGCCAGTGACGCCTATCGTGATCCAGTGCCCACTGCCGGAAGCACTGACGAGTTTGACACGGCAGATGAAAGAAGTCTGCTGGGAGCTGGAGGAGATCAGGAAAGCGCTACCCGACTTGAAAACGCATATCGACCTGACAACGGTGCGGAACTCACTGACGGAATCACAGAAATCATTGGCGCAGATCAACCGGCTGCTGGAACAGGCTGGGAAGAAGAACGCGAAGCGTACCTGCAAATGGTTGGACTGGCTCCCGGACTTCGACTTCCTCACGCCGGTCAAATGGATCGCACTGATATTGGTTTTGATCGCGGCGGTGCTGGCAGTGTGGTACGGCGCGGCGACGGTACTCAGCAATGTGCGAAGCCTGCTCTCCTGACGGCCGCGCTCCGTACTGGTCTGTGCGGCCTTGAGCTGCTGGAGGAAATGGCGGACGATGACAGTGGGGATACCGAAGAAAAGCGTCGGCGCATTCAGGCACAGGAGGAAGCTGAAAATGTTGGCATGGTGCTCGGCGCCCTCGCAGGCGCCGCCATTGTGCTAACACACAAGGCACAGGAGAATACAGAGCAGAAGAACGAAGAACAGCAGCAAACGATGGGAGGTCTTTGAGCATGTTTTTATACGAAGGCGATTGCCTGAAAAATGTTACCGTGATCCACGGCGTCAGATATGTGACCGTCAGTCACTACGGCGGAGATGTAGAGATCCGAAACAAGATGGCCGAACTCATAAAAAGAGACTTTCGTTCGTCTGAACTGGACAAACTTACGAATGAAACTTCAGTGGGTTTGGATATGGCTATTCCTGACCGTCGTGGGTATTGTGTGTCTGAACCATATGAGAAGGAGGACACCTAATGGAACAGGAAAACGGTGCAATCTATTGCCGACTGAGTCAGGATGATGGCAGCGCCGGAGAATCCGGCAGCATCCAAACACAGAAAACGCTGCTGACGCAGTATTGCAAAGAGCATAACATCCGCATTGCCGATTACTATTGCGACGACGGATGGAGTGGGACAAACTTCGAACGCCCGGAATTTAAGCGCATGATCGATGACATTGAGAACGGTAAGATCAACACAGTCATCGTAAAAGACCTGTCCCGCTTTGGTCGTGAGTACGCGCAGATGGGACTGTACATCGAACACTACTTCGAGGAAAAGGGAATCCGCTTCATTGCGGTGGCGGAGGGTGTCGATTCCAAGAACGGCCTGGATAATCTGATGCTGCCGATGACCAATGTCATCAACTCGCTCTACGCGCGGCAGGCATCCACCAAGACCAAGGCAGCACATCGGGCGCGGGCTGGAAGCGGGATGTTTATCGGCAGCCGCGCACCCTTCGGCTATCTCAAAGATCCCAATGACCGGCATCACCTGATCGTCGATCCGGAAGCCGCCGAAGTGGTCAAAAGTATTTTCCAAATGTTCGCTGACGGTATCGGGTATGTGCGCATGACGAAGATCCTGCGGGAGCGAAAGATCCTCAATCCCCAGGCGTACTTCAATCAGAACAATCCTGACTACTACAAAAACAGTGATTACTGGCGAAAACCCTTTGACTGGCATGCTACCTCCGTGCGGATGATTCTGGACAACCCCGTGTATCTTGGCAAGGTGGTGTTCGGTCGAACCAAGACCAAAGGCTTCTTCGATAAGCACCGCATTGCGGCAGACGAGTCGGAGTGGGTGGTGGCAGAGCATACCCATGAGGCTATCATCACGCAGGAGCTATGGGACACCGTGCATCAGATGATGAAAGCACGGCGCAGGGAAAACGGCACCGGCGAGATTCAGCCCTTTGCGGGACTGGTGAAGTGCGCTGACTGCGGCTCATCGCTGAACGTCAGCTACGACAAGAGAAAGGGACGGTACACCGGCTTCTCCTGCTGGGTATACAAAAACTACGGCAAAGAACGCTGTACCTCCCACGCCATCGGGTGGGTGACATTGAACCGCCTGGTACTGGAGGATATTCGCCGCAATGCGCTGGAAGCCCGCCGCCATGTGCAGGACTACATGGACATGCTGATGGCAGTCAAGGAGGAACGGCAAAAAGCGGATGTTGAGCGCTGCCGCCGCGAACTGAAAAAGGTGGATAAACGCTTGGATGAGCTGACAAAAATTCTCAACAAACTCTATGAAGACGTGGCGTTGGAGAAAATCAGCGAGGAACGGTATCAGGCAATGGCTCCCAAGTACGAGCGGGAACAGATCGAGCTGCGCAGCAGGCGGGAGGAGTTGGCGGTGGAGATTGCCAAGAACGATGAGGTCTACAACAACATCCAGCAATTCATCCCTCTGATTTGGAAGTACACGAACATTCAGGAACTGACACCGTATATCCTTAACGAGCTGATTGAGAAGATCGTGGTGCATGAAAAAGTAGTCGGACCGGACGGCGTCAAAACGCAGCAGGTGGATATCTACTATAAATTTATCGGACTAATCAGCAGAAAAGCCGAGGGCGGCTGTGAGGGTGAGGTCATCAAGGCTGAGCCGACACAGCGGGAGGTCCAGACGGCGTAAGAAAAATATAGCAGGGAGGACTTGGAATGAGTCCTCCCTGCCTTTTGCGGTTGCACCAAAAGACAAGATTTGATACAATTCAAATAACGTAGAAACCGCGTGACAGCATAGAGAGGATGGGTGTTATGCAGGAGATCAGATGTCCCAACTGCGGGGAGGTATTTCAGGTCGATGAGACCGGCTATGCGCAGATTGCTCAACAGGTGCGGGATGAGGAATTCAAGAAAGAGCTTGCACGCCGCGAGCAGGAACTTGCAGAAAAGCAGGAGGACAAGCTGAAATTTGCCCAAATGCAGCAGGAAAAAGAGTACGGCGAAACGCTTTCTCAAAAGGAAGCGGAGCTGGCTGAGAAAGAGAAAACCATCGAGCAGCTCAAAGCACAGATCACCGGCAGCGAGACAGAGAAGAAGCTTGCCATCAGCGAGGCGGTCCGCGAAAAGGAAAAAGAACAAGAGGCTACCGTCAGCCGGAAGAACGATGAACTGGCGAAGAAAGAACGCGAGATTGAACAACTCAAGGCTCAGCTTGCCGGCAGCGACACGGAAAAGAAACTGGCGGTTGCCGAAGCAGTGCAGAAAAAGGAACAGGAGATTGCCGAAGGCAAGACGGAGATCATCACGCTTAAAGGCAAGCTGTCTGCCCAGGAGACAGAGAGTCAGCTCAAGGAAAAATCCCTGAAGGAGCAATACGAGGAAAAACTCAAGAGCAAAGACGAACAGATCGAATATTATAAGGACTTCAAGGCACGCCAGTCCACCAAGATGATCGGCGAAAGTTTGGAGCAGCATTGCCTGACGCAGTTTAACACCATCCGTATGACGGCGTTCCCTACCGCTTACTTTGAAAAAGACAACGACGCCCGCACGGGCAGCAAAGGCGACTTTATCTTCCGCGAATCGTCAGCAGATGGAACTGAATTCATCTCTATAATGTTCGAGATGAAAAACGAGGCGGATACTACCGCCACGAAGCACAAGAACGAGGACTTTTTCAAGGAATTGGATAAGGACCGGCGTGAGAAACACTGCGAATATGCGGTGCTGGTTTCGTTATTGGAAATCGATAACGAGTATTACAACAACGGCATTGTGGACGTTTCCTACAAGTATGAGAAGATGTATGTTATCCGTCCGCAATTCTTCATCCCCATTATCACCCTGCTGCGCAATGCGGCCCTCAACTCTCTCAAGTACCGGCAGGAGCTTCAAATCGTCAAGAATCAGCAGCTCGACATTCTCCACTTTGAGGAGAATATGAATGCCTTCAAAGAGGGGTTTGCCCGCAACTACCGGATAGCGAGTGAGCGGTTCAACACCGCCATTGACGAGATCGACAAGACCATCACGCACTTGCAAAAAATCAAGGATGCGCTGCTCTCCTCGGAGAACAACCTGCGCCTTGCGAACAACAAGGCGGAAGACTTGAGCATCAAGAAGCTGACAAAAAATGCACCGTCTGTCAAAGCAATGTTCGACGAGCAGCGGGCAGATGGATCAGAAGAATGAACGAATGCGGGGAGGGCTCGGAATGGGTCCTCCCTGCCTTTTCGTATAGGTTTGATATATTTCCCCGTGGCTCTTATTAGATATACTTGATAACGGCACAAACAGTGCGGAAGAATAGCCTTGATGCGCCAAATGCCAAAGATATATCAACCGAGCATTCTTCCATTGCCGTCAAAATAAGTAATATAAAAAGAAATGGATGGAATTTGTGTGGCTGCGGATGATATAATATATATACTCGATAGCGGAGCTTTTAGATGTTCAAGTGAAGAGACTGCAT
>JBJDYH010000026.1:0-4666 GCA_051867135.1 Faecousia sp.
ACCCCAACGGGCCGATGTGGGCATCGGCCCCTACGGTCACCCATTTGGTGCAGCGCTAAATTCCGATTTACCGGGCTGATGTTATCGGGGGAAGCGCTTTATTTAGGAGTGACAAGAAGTGACATTGTACAAATTTTTCATCTGCTTCATCGCGGGGATGGGTGCCGGGTTGGGTACCGGCTTTGCGGGCATGAGCGCAGCCGCTGTGATCAGCCCCATGCTGATTACCTTTCTCGGTATGGAAGCCTATGACGCGGTGGGCATTGCTCTGGCAAGCGATGTGCTGGCCAGCGCCGTCAGCGCCTATACCTACGGCAGGAACAAGAATCTGGATATCAAAAACGGCCTGATTATGATGGCGAATGTATTGCTTTTTACGCTGGTTGGCAGTTGGGTCTCCAGTCTCGTGCCCAACTCCGCCATGGGTAATTTTTCCGTATTTATGACCCTGCTGCTGGGCATTAAGTTCCTGATAAAGCCTGTAATGACTACCAAGGAAAATATGCTCCGTACCAGCCGCAGGAAGAGACTCATCCAAAGCGTTGTTTGCGGTATGGTAATCGGCTTTATCTGCGGCTTTGTGGGCGCGGGCGGCGGCATGATGATGCTGCTGATTCTCACCGGCGTATTGGGCTATGAATTAAAGACCGCCGTAGGCACCAGCGTATTCATTATGGCCTTTACGGCTTTTACCGGCTCCGTCAGCCACTTCGCCATCGGCGGCGCGCCCGACTGGTGGACGCTAATTTTCTGCGTCCTCTCTACCCTGCTCTGGGCAAGAATCGCCGCCAGATTTGCCAACAAAGCCAGCGCGGTTACCCTGAACCGGGCAACCGGCGCGGTTTTGGTCGTCTTGGGCGTGGTCATCCTGTCTGTAAACTATCTGTTTTAACCGGAAACCCCCTCTTTTGTCCACCGGACAAAAGAGGGGGTCTTTGTTTCATAAATTTCCGTTTGGTACGGTGGTGGTTTTGGGGTTTCGGGCCGGTCAAGACCGGCCCCTACAAAGGGTTGGCGCATGGACGCACCACTGTAGGGCGGGGGCTCCCCGCCCGCTTGCCGCACCCCCTGTAGGGGCCGGTCTTGACCGGCCCGTTTGCCGCACCTCGTTTTTTGCGGTGGTGGATTTGGGGTTTCGGACGAGCAATGCTCGCCCCTACGCTCGTTATTTGGGTGCGGTGGAAGCGGAAGCGCCACATGGGCCGTTCCCTACGGGCTAAATGCGTCACAGTTCCCACTCGGCCAGCCACAGGGAGAAGGCGAGGAAGATTCTTTCCTTTTCGGCTTCCAGCTCCGCGGACTTGTCCAGCCGGTACTGCTGTCTTCCATCCTGAAAGGCATTGGAATATTCGGTCACAAGGGTATAGTTTCCGTTTTTCAGCTCCGCGTATCCCATCTCGGAAAGGGCTTTGGCATCCTCGATAATCTGAACAAGCTCCGCAAACGCGGTTTCATCCACGCTCTGAATTGTGGCAATGATGTCGTCAAAATAGTCCGACCGGAAGCCGTAGTGAAACTGTGCGCCATCGGTTTCAATGAAATACAGCGCGTCAGCCGGGTAGAGATAATCCCTGCCGGAGGAAAACTCGGTGGTATAAGTCGGCCAGCAGCAAAGGAAATTGACATACTCAAACATGGTATAAACCTGCGAAATCACCTCGGTGGATGCAAGCTGCTGCCACAGCTTCAGCGTTTCGCTCATATTGGAGGTATCCACAATCTCGTAGGTCGCGTCCTTAATGCGGTAAGCATATTCATAGCCAAATTCATCCACATAGTCACCGAAATCCATGACACCTGTAACCCGGATCGCCTGATCCGTAAAGGCAAAGTCCTTGCCGCTTTTTGCGTACACCGCAATGGTATTGGAAAGCTCTGTTGTGTTGGGGACACAGAACGGGCAGCTTTGGTAAGGCAAATTCATCAGATACATAAAGGTTCCGCTCACGGGAGAAAGGGTGGACATATACCCGATAATCGTTACCTTTTGCCCATTCAGCGCCCGCATTTCTTCCACGCTGTTTGCCTGAGAAAAACTAAGCAGCCTTGCTTCTTTCTGGGTACCACTGCCCTGACCGCAGGCAGTCAGGCAGGTCAGGAGCAGCACCAGAGCCAGGGAAAATGACAGGAATTTCTTCATGCTTCCTCTACACCGTCCTTTCTCGACATGATGACCGTACAAACGATTGTGGGCAATACGCTGATGACAAATACGGCTGCCAGAATGGCGATCTCCAGAGGATATACCTTCGTGCAGCTCAGCACAATCCCCATGGATGCCACAAAGTCACCCATAAGCATAAGGCAAAGTCTGGATACGGCCAATGCCAAAGCCGTAGAAGCCAGACCGATAAAGCCGTTTTGAATCAGATACAAAAGGTTGATCTTATTCATGCCAATGCCGATGAGCCGCATCAGGGCGATCTCCTTTTTCGAGTCATACATATTCAGAAGGGTAATGACCGAAATAATAAAGATATTCATAATCAAAATGATGATACACAGGATATAGACAATCTGCACCGAGAAGTCCACATTTTCCATGATCTCCCGGATAACCTCGGCGGGGTTGATCACCAACAGCGCGCCATTTTCGCTCAACTCTGTCTTCAGTTGATTGTAATAATTAAAGCTCTTTGACTTGACGAGAATGGCACAGATATCGCCGTGATGCTCCTGCCCTTCTTCATGCTCCTCCTGAGAATGTTCATGGGTGTGCCATACCGTCTCCACAGCGGTAAAAAGGACATTGTCATAGGCTGTCTTGGTTTCGTCCAGAATGCCCACAACGGTAAGGGGGGTCTGGGTATGCTCATGGCCGCCTTCGCTCAGACCGTGGGAGGTAACCAGTTGGCTGCCGATTTCCAGATGGTATTTCTTCGCCACCGACGCACCCACCACCGCCTCGAAAGGCTCAGAAAACATCTCGCCTTCTGCCAGTTTTTTCCCTTCCAGAAAATCAGGGGTGGTGCCCACGATCTTGGCGCTGTTATAGCTGTCGCCCATGGTAAAGGGAACCACTTTATTCACACGCATGTCCCCTTCCAACTGCTCCACATATTCATAGGAGATGGTGCCCAGAGGCTTTTCGGTAAAGAACATGGTGTTCATGGCAAGCTGGGTGGAGCTTCCCGATGGGCCGATGATCATGTCATAATAGCCTGCGGTGGTCTTAAAGCCCTCGTCCACCTGCTGGGAGATGTTGTATGCCAAGAGGGCAACGGCGGCGGAAATCACAATAGAGAGCACTACGAGGATGATCTTGGCTTTCTTAATCGCCATATTTTTGATAGCAAACTTAAGCATTATCTTCCCCTCCGACTATTTTGTTCATGTCAATGATGACATCGAAGTATTTGCCGAGGCGCTCGTCGTGGGTGACTGCGATCAGGGTCTTTCCTTTTGAAACCGCAATCAACTGCTGTATCACAGCTTCGCCAATCTCAAAATTCAGGTTTCCGGTGGGTTCGTCTGCCAAAATAACATCGGGCATCTTTACGATGGCCCGGGCAATGGCAACTCTCTGCCGCTCACCGCCGGAAAGATGCTTGACCTTTTTATGCTTCTTATCGTAGATGCCAAGGGCTTTGAGGATTTCATCCGAACGGCTGGTATCCACCCGTTCCAGCCGAAGGATGTCAATATTGTCCATCACCGTCATTTCAGGAATCAGCTTAAAATCCTGAAATATGTAGCCGATCTTTTGGATTCTGAACTTATCCTTTTCCTTTTGACTTTTGGCACTCATGACTTCTTCCCCGATAGTGATTTGCCCCTCATCCACGCAGAGAATGCCCGCTATCATATTGAGAAGTGTGGATTTTCCGCATCCGGACGCGCCAAGCAGCATATAGCTCTTGCCGTCCTCGAAAATCATGTCTTGGTAGGTAATCGCTTTCTCATTTGGAAAGCGTTTGGATACATTGGAAACTGCAATCATTTTTTCTTATCCTTTCCCTGAAAGGGCGTAAACCGCCCCAAGATGAAACTGTACACAAAAACCAAACAGGTTTCGTCAGGTTTTTATTCGGAAAGCTTCACCTTTAGGGAAACAAGATTGGAAAATATGGCAATCGGGCTGCTTTTTGTAATATCGCGTCCCATGGACACGATCCGGTGTGATATGGACACCACACCAACGGCAAGGAGAATCCCTTCAAACACATCCTGTATCCGGGAAATTGCGATACAAATTTCGCATTCCTCGCTGGTGCAGTTGTATGTGTGCAGCATGGCCGCAATGCTGCACAGCGCGAATATCAATATGAGTACAATGAGTATATACGCTGTGCGCTTGACAGCGGTTTGGACTGCATGCATGGGAAGCCCTCCTTTCCGTTTTCACAAAATCGGTTTATGATTATAAAAAATGATGCATATCGGTATAAATCCGCTGCACGGTAAATTGGAATTTATTGCTGCACCCAATGGGTGACCGTAGGGGCCGATGCCCACATCGGCCCGTTGGGGTGTTACGGATTTGCCGCAGTTCCGTAGAAGCATTGTTCTGCGTCCTGCGGGGCGATGTGGGCATCGCCCCCTACAGCGCGGGAGACGGCCTTATGGTAGGGGCGAGCATTGCTCGTCCGAAAGCTCAAATCCACCACCGTGCCAAACGGGCGGGTCAAGACCCGCCCCTACAAGGGGTTGGTGCATAACCGCACCG
>JBJDYH010000027.1:0-20767 GCA_051867135.1 Faecousia sp.
GAGATGCACCTTAACGGTGTTTCCGTCCACTTCCTTCACAAGGCCGCCCATCAGCACCGGATTGATCACATAGTCCGCCATATCAGTGCATGGTTCCGTTGTCCAGCAGCACCGTTTCCGGCAGACCCAGCAGGCGGTTGTTGGCGTTGATGACATCGTTGCTCCACTTCTTGGGTGCGGGAGCAATGGCTACACCGGCCATCTTATTTTTCAGCATCTGAATGGCCCGGGCTGCCACTTCCTTTGTAACGCAGGAGCAGCCGGCCACGTTGTTCTCAAAGCCGCCCTTGTCCATGTTTTCCTCAACCATGGCGGTGGCATACTCATTGCCCACCACAAGCTGGCCTTGATAAGCACAGAAGGAAACACCTACCACGG
This sequence comes from Faecousia sp., assembly GCA_051867135.1. Taxonomy (GTDB): domain Bacteria; phylum Bacillota; class Clostridia; order Oscillospirales; family Oscillospiraceae; genus Faecousia. The sequence continues at coordinate 379 of JBJDYH010000027.1, forward strand.
GGATGCCCCGCTTACCGGCCTGACCGATATGCTGGATAAAGTCGATGTGGTTATTGCCGAAGCCCTCCGTGGTGATGATGCAGCCATCAATGTCCAGAGATTCCAGCAGAGAACCGAGACGCTCGGAGACCCACAGCTTCTCGTCGTTGACCTGAGGAGAACCCACGAAAACAACGCCCACCAGATCCAGCTCGGTGTCGGCGGCCAGCCCCTCTACCAGAGGCTCCCGGATGTAGTGACGGGTCATTTCCTTGGTGGCCGGGCCAATGCAGGTCAAAGCATGGATGGAACCATCCCGCACCTGATTGGGCGTCAGAATGATGGGAACATTGCCGCAGTCCACATTCTTCTGGCCACCCAGAATGCCGCAGGGCTCTGTGGGGCAGATCACGTTGTCATGCATGGCGCCCTGACCCATGATTTCCTTCACCAGAACCACCCGGGGATTGCCGCGGCGGCGGACATCCTCACACAGTTCCTCCCGAACCACTTCGCCGTCATACTTCTTCAGCTCGTTCCGAACGGCCTGAATGATGTAATCCTGACATTTATGGGCGGCAAAGGGGCCGGGGCGGGTCATGCCGGACAGCCGCTGGATCACCACATGGCAGCGGATAATAATATCGTTCTCATCGGCACAGCCGGGGTGTCCGAAGTACATCTTCTCGTCCAGATAGCCCTCAGAGGAGCCGAACTCGTGAACCTGCACGCCGTCTTCATCCACGCCGGTGAGCATAAACACCACGCCGTCGGCAACCTTGGTAACACCGCTGCCCAACTCGCCCTCCACCTTGGTGGCGATGGGGCATACATCCATGATGGTCTCGGTGTACTGATGCCGCTCATTGGGATGGATCACATCCAGCGTCATGCTCTTGCACAGAGGATCCTCCAAAATTGCCTTCTCCACAATGGAGCCGTCGATGGTAATCTTGCCGTCCTTGATAGAGGTCTGGGTGCCGATCTCGGCATCCGAGATGCGGATATGCTTCTTCACCAGCGTGCGGATTACCTTCTTTTCCCCGGCAGCTACAGTCTCAGGCTCCACGGTGGGAGCGGCTGCCGCCTCCGGTGCGGGGGCAGGCCCGGTAAGTACAGGGATATCCAAAACCAGATGCTCTAATTTTTCGGCTTTGCCGATTTCAATATGAATCATTCCATTTCCTCCCACAGTTGTTCTCACGGCAGGGGCAAATGCCTCCGCTGTGTTTTCCGGCTTCTCCGGGGCGCTCTTGGCCTCCCCTGCCGGCTCATTTACTCTGTCCAGCACCGACCGGGTGATGGGGGTCAGAGCATCCACATCTTCCAGCAATGTAGCGCCCAGCACCTGCTCAATCCGCAGGCCGTCATCACTAAGCTGCAGCAGCCCCGCCTCCACCATATCCTCAAACAGGGAGGGGTCTTCCAAATCCGATTCGCTGATGACCAGCCCCTTCTGCCTTCTGCAGCAGAAGATTGCCGGGTCTTTCAGATGCTGCTGCAGGGTTTCCTTTGTAATAGACATATCCGTTTCTCCTTTATCAATCCCGAATCTTTCGGATTAATTTCTGATTTACCGCCCGAAGTGCTCCGTCGGTGCAATGGTACACGGGAAGCCCTAACCTGGGGGCGCAGGACATAACCGTATTGGAACAGTCGGTGCAGTTGCTGATGAGCACCGCCTGAGCACCCGCCTTTTTTAGTGCCAGAATCTTCTGCACCTGACCGGGACAACGGCCGGGGTTTTCGCATTTCAGGTTTCCCTTGACCTCGTGTGCCTGCTTGCAGTACTGCACATCCACAACCCGACTTCCCATGCTTTGCGCCTGCTGTTCCAGCCGCTCCTTGTTCGCGCCGCAGGCACAGACCAGCAGTCCCAGCTTCTCCGGCCCTTTCAGGAAGCATTCTGCCGCAATCAGGCCGCCGGTGGTTTTGATCACCGGTGCGTCCAAATCGGTGCGCTTTCCGGTGAAGGGGCCGCCCATAATCAGCTCCCCATATCCCTCTGCCAGACCGCCTGCCATCCGAAAGGCATCCAGAACGGAGGAGCCCAGCGGCACATTGAAAAACACCTGAATCAGATTCTCATTGCCTTTCAGCTTTCCGGCTACCGTCAGATTTTTGTCAATCAGGGGCTTTTTCAGCTCAACCGCTTCCTGAATCCGGCAGACCGTTTCCGCATTGATCACCACAGCCCCCGCCTCCAGCGGCAGACTCTGCGTGCTCAGCAGCTTCCCCATAACTTCCCGGACAACGGCCCGTTCCTCGCCCATGGGGTAAAGGTTGGGCAGCAGAGCTACCCGGATTTTCTCTTCCGGGATGGCGGCTGCTTGCAAGGCGGCTTTCAGCTTATTCACCGCTTCCGTGTGGATTGCCTTAATGGCAATGACACCCTGGCGGGCGTTCACCGTCTCCATGGCAATTTCCAAGCCCCGGAGAAGCTGCCCGGGATTTTCCTCAATCGCCAGAATATTGTGGCTCAGAATCGGCTCGCACTCGGCGGCATTGACAATTACCGTGCCGCCCTCCGTAAAGGGTCTACCCAGCTTGGCATAGGTAGGAAAGCCTGCGCCGCCCAGACCCACCAGCCCCGACTCCTCAATCAGTCCCAGCGGGGTATCCGAGGTCAGCTTTACATAGTCTTTTGTCTGTATCTCGTCAGCCAGTACCGTGATTTGGCTGTCCGTAACCTCCGTCACAATGCCGGTCACACTTGAAAAAAGATTGGCTCCCAAAGCACCTGCGGGCTTATCCGCAATCCGCTGTCCCCTTAGTACCCGTTCATGTACCGCAACCGCCGGTACTGAAGGGGCGCCGATGTGCTGCCTCAGGGGGAACTGATACACTTGTTCCATATATCGCTCCTTAAAGCACCCGGCGGTACAGGTCCAGAATGTCCTGCTTGACCGTGGCGCGGGGATTTACCGCAATGTTGCCGCTCTTCATAGCATCGTCCGCCATAGCGTCCAAATGCTCCTCGGTGACACCCACTTCCCGCAAGGATGCGGGGATTCCCAGTGCCCTGCTCAGCCTGCGAATCTCATCGCCAAGATACTCGGGGCAGAACCGTTCGGCAGGGATAGGTGCCTGCGCGATATAATTGTAGATACGCAGATACTTGCCGCTGTCTGCCAAGGCGTTAAAGTCCAACACCGCAGGCAGCAGAATCGCGTTGGCAACGCCGTGGGGGACATCGTAATAGGCGCTGACCGGGTGACTCATGGCATGGACATTTCCCAGACGCGCCCAAGAGAACGCGATACCCGCCAGCATGGAACCTGTCAGCATACCCTCCGCCGCTTCCATGTCCGCCCGATTGGAAACATAACGCCGCAGATTTCTGCCAATCAGCTCCAATGCCTTTTCCGCCATGGCATCGGAAAAGGGGGATGCCGCTCGGGAGATGTACGCCTCCAGTGCGTGTATCAAAGCATCCATACCGCAGGCTGCCGCCGTAGAGGCGGGAACGGTGGTAATCAGCTCCGCGTCCACAATGGCATAACTGGGGATAAGCAGATCGCTGAACACGGTGAGCTTGTAGTTGCGGCTGTGGTCGGTGATGACGGAAAAGGCAGTCGTTTCCGATCCGGTTCCGGCGGTTGTGGGGATTGCCACCAGCGGTACAATGGGGCCGGGCACTTTGCCCCCGCCCTCGTACTGGGTGATGCTGCCGCCGTACCGGGCCAGCACGCCCACGGCCTTGGCCACATCCATAGGGGAGCCTCCTCCCAGGGCAATGATGCAATCGGCGCCGCAGGATTTGAACCGGGCAGTCGCCTTATCCACCGTTTCCACCGAGGGGTTTTTCTCGGTTTCGGTGAAGCTGTCTGCCAAAATCCCCTCTGCTGCAAGTTGCTCGATGCAATCTTGCACAATCCCTATTTTTGCCAGATGGGGGCCGGAGACAATAAAGGCGTGCGCCCCGCCCAACTTCTTCACAACTTCTCCCAGCCGCCGCAGGCTTCCCCGGCCAACAATGACGGTTTGAGGCACGGAAAAGGTAAATTCGTTCACCGTTTGTCACTCCTTATAATTATTCAGATATTCCATCTTTCTTGGACAAATATCCACAAATGATGCTCACAAAGTACCACTTAATTTCTTTTTTGTCAATCCGGTTAGGGCGAATTTCTTATTGAGAATTCACATGGAAGTCATTCAAAATTGAAATAAGTCAGCCACAAACCGGCATATTGCACAAATCCGTATGAATATGCGATATATATCTATGGATATAGCTGCAATGCTTCGGTTTTTCCGGCAGCCCACGGCAGTCTGCTTGGTAAGGTAAAAGCCGCCCTCCATCTACCCGGAGCCGGATTCCGCAAGATATCCGCCCTGTCCTCCTGGCCAAAAATGCAATATTATTTTTCGGAAAATGCAAAATGAAGTTTCAAAATGCTGCGCAAGCTGCCTTGGCCTCCCACACCAACGAGCGTTGGACTATCAAAAAAGTTTAGCATTTGCTTAATGTTATTTAATAAAAATATATGATTTTCCCCGGAAGTAAAAAAGTTCTGGCAGCAAGGCGTTCGATTTGAACCCCCTGTTGCCAGAACCTGTTGATTTTCAAGGCTTTTCAAATAGGAAAAAAGTCCGAAACCGATTGTATTAACGGTTTCGGACTTTTGTGGTCGGAGTGCCGGGATTTGAACCCGGGGCCTCTTGGACCCGAACCAAGCGCGATACCAAGCTTCGCCACACCCCGATAAGCTTTGATATTATACCGGATTTCCCATGAATTGTCAAGCCCTTACCCTCCCATAGTCCACATGGATTGGCATAACAAAAAGCCTGCCGGGGTTCGGCAGGCTTTTGCAAGGGATTTTCTTATTTATACAGGGGGAACTTTTCGCAGATGTCGTGGACTTCGGCTTGAACGGCATCTTGGGTGCCCTCGAAGTCACGGGCGGTCATGCCGATGCACTTGGCGATGCGCTTCATCTCCTCTGCCCCCAAGCCACGGGTGGTAACGGCGGCAGTACCCACACGGACACCGCTGGTAACGGAGGGCTTCTGGGGGTCGCCGGGGATTGCGTTCTTGTTCAAGGTGATGTGGTTGGCATCCAGTCGTTCCTGAAGCTCCTTACCAGTAATGTTCATGGGGCGCAGGTCAGCCAGCATCAGATGGTTATCCGTACCGCCGGTAACCAAATCGAAGCCTTCCTCCAGCAAGCCCTCCGCCAGAACCTTGGCGTTGGAAACGATATTGGCGGCGTAAGTCTTGAACTCGGGAGAAAGGGCCTCCTTGAAGCAAACTGCCTTGGCGGCGATGATATGCTCCAGCGGGCCGCCCTGGGTGCCGGGGAATACGGCGGAGTTCAGCTTCTTGGCATACTCCTCCTTTGCCAAAATCAAGCCGCCACGGGGGCCACGGAGGGTCTTATGGGTGGTAGTGGTAACGATGTCGGCATAGGGTACAGGGCTCATGTGTGCGCCGCCGGCAACCAAACCCGCAATGTGAGCCATATCCACCATGAGCACAGCGCCAACCTCGTGGGCAATGTCCGCAAACAGCTTGAAATCGATGGCCCGGGGATATGCGGAAGCACCGGCGATAATCAACTTGGGCTTGTTCTTTTTGGCAAGGTCACGGATTTCGTCATAATCAATCAGGCCGGTTTCGTGATTCACATCGTAGGAAACCACATTGTAATACTTACCGGAAATGTTGGCAGGGCTGCCGTGGGAAAGGTGGCCGCCGTTGGCAAGGCTCATGCCCATCATGGTATCGCCGGGCTGCAGCAGAGCAAGCTGCACAGCGGCATTGGCCTGAGCGCCGGAATGGGGCTGAACATTGGCAAACTCCGCGCCAAACAGCTCCTTGGCACGGTCGATACATAGCTGCTCAACCTCGTCTACCGCATAGCAGCCGCCGTAGTAACGCTTGCCGGGCAAGCCCTCGGCATACTTATTGGTAAGTACAGAGCCCATAGCGGCAATCACCGCAGGGGAAGCGAAGTTTTCAGAGGCAATCAGCTCCAAGCCGTCCTGCTGGCGAAGAAGCTCCTTGTTCATCATTTCCCCCAGGATGGGGTCATACTGGGCGACAAAATCAATGGATGCGAGCGGTTTTCCGTACATAGCGTTTCCTTCCTTATCTTTATGTTTTATGAAATACAAAATAAAAAATGCAGCCCTGAAAAGGACTGCATAAGCGCAAGCGTACCCCATGACGGGAAATACGCCCCTCTGTCCTTTTGCCTGAGAGATTCGGCCAACGCCTTGCACCTTCGGCACGCAATTCAATGCGGTTCTCCAGAGAGTCCTCCGCCAGTCAGTCCTTTTGCCTGAGAGTGTGAATCCTTCGGCGGGCAAATTGCCGCTTTCCTGAGTGGCTTCTTAGGATGTATTGATTTGTGATAATTGTAACTCTGTATAACACATTTGTCAACAGAAGAAAGACATTTATCCTGCTGTGAGGTTATTTTTTGTAGACTTTGCTCAAGGAAGGAGCGCAAGAACGCTATTCTTGGGCATTGCGCCGAGAGCCTTGTTAGTAATGCGGCCGTTTTCCATAACAATCAGGGTGGGGATGGACATAATCTGGAACTGACGGGCCAGCTCCGGTTCCTGATCTACATCAATTTTACACACCTTGACATCTTCCCGCTCCTCGGCAACCTCTTCCAGCACCGGGGCGATCATGCGGCAGGGGCCGCACCAAGTAGCCCAAAAGTCCAGAAGTACAGGCTTGTCGCTTTCCATAACCTCTTTTTGAAAGTTCTCTTTGGTAATGTGAAGAATTTCCATGAATTTCCCTCCTAAATTTTTCGTTTCTTGCAAAAGTGTCTAGGCTTCGCACTATGCCGGTAATAAGAGCAACTTTGTCTTCCAAGCTCGCAAAAAGTTCCTCATGTTACTGTTTAGTATGCACAACTTTTCATAAATTGTTCATTGTTCCTAAAATGGCAAAACTTGACAGCCATCTTTGTATGGATTATACTAAATACAAATAGAAATCTCAATAAGATTTTTCTAAATTTTTTGTTAAGGAGCTGTTTGTATGGATGGGAAATACGATGCCTTGTTTACCCCTTGGAAAATCGGCAATGTAGAAATCAAAAACCGCATTGTGCTGTGCCCCATGGGCGGCACTTCCCTGTTTGGCTGGTTTGAGCTGACCGGCTGCAAATTTGACAAGGAAGCCGCAAAATTCTTTTTGGAACGAGCCAAGAACAATGTGGGCCTGATTATCCCCGGCATAGCCCCCTTGCGGGATACCTTCTGGGGCAAATGGCTGTGGCAAAACCCCAAAATGTTTCAGGACTTAAAGCCCTTTGTGGAGGAAATTCACGCTACCGGGGCCAAAATCTTCATCCAGCTTACCGCCGGCATGGGCCGCTCCTGGGCCATTACGGATCAGATTGCGCCTTTGCACAAGAATAAGGTGCTTCGTACCCTTATCAAGCCTGTGATCAATACCAGCCACGAGCTGGCAAGCCCCAGTCCCCTGCCCTCCCGCTGGGATCCGGAGATCACCACCCCGGAGATGACCGTGGAGCAGATTCACGAAATCATTGAAGCCTTTGCCAAAACCGCCAAGCTTTGCAAAGAGGCAGGCGTAGACGGCGTAGAAGTTCACGCCGTCCACGAAGGCTATCTTCTGGACCAGTTTACCATGGAATGGACCAACAAGCGCACCGATGAATACGGCGGCAGCTTTGAAAACCGCTACCGTTTCCCGGTAGAGGTGGTACAGGCCATCAAGGAAGCCTGCGGCAAGGACTTCCCTGTTTCCCTGCGCTACAGCGTGGAGTCCAAGGTCAAGGACTTCCGCAGCGGTGCCGTTCCCGGAGAAGTATACAAGGAAAAGGGCCGCAATATGGCAGAAAGCGAAAAGGCTGCCAAGTATTTGCAGGACGCGGGATACGATATGCTCAATGCCGATAACGGTACTTATGATAGCTGGTACTGGTCTCACCCGCCTATGTATATGCCCCAGAACTGCAATCTGGAGGATGTATCCCATATTAAGAAGTTTGTGGATATCCCTGTGGTATGCGCAGGCCGTATGGAAGCGGATGTGGGTGCCCAGGCGGTTGCCGAAGGCTGCATTGATGCCGTAGGCGTTGCCCGCCAGTTCCTTGCTGACCCACAGTGGGTCACAAAGTTGATTGAGGAGCGGTTGGAGGACATTCGCCCCTGCATCTGCTGTCACGCAGGCTGCTTCAACTTCTCCAGCTCCAAGGGTCACGCCAACACCCAAGACCTTTCCGACACCATGGGTCTTGCCCGGTGCGCTCTGAACCCGGAAACCATGCAGTCAAAGAAATACTACATAAAGCCCGCCAGGAAGGCAAAGAACATCGCCGTTATCGGCGGCGGCATTGGCGGTATGGAGGCTGCCATTTTGCTGAGCAAGCGGGGGCATAAGGTTACCCTGTACGAAAAGTCCGGCGAGCTGGGCGGCGTATTCATTGCCGCAGCCGCACCCTCTTTCAAAGAGAAGGACAGAGCCCTGATTGCCTGGTATAAACGGGAGCTTTCCAAGCTTCCCATTGATGTAAAAATGAATACCGAGGTCAAGGACATTTCCGAATGTAACGCCGACGAGATTATCATTGCCACCGGTGCCAAAGCGAACCGGCTTCCCGTCCCCGGTGCGGAGTACGGTATTGAAGCAATCGACTTCCTGCTGGGCAAAAAGGAAGTCGGAGAGAATGTAACCATCATCGGCGGCGGACTTACCGGCTGTGAAATCGCATACGAGCTGTATTTGCAGGGTAAAAAGCCCACCATTGTGGAAATGCAGGACGACCTGATTACCACCAAGGGCGTGTGTCTGGCAAACACCAGCTTCCTCAGAGACTTCTTTAAGACCAACAAAGTGCCTGTCCACTTGGAGACGAAGGTCAAATCCATCGATAAGGACGGCGTGGAAGTAATAGACGGCTGCGGAATTTCCTATAAAATCAGCGCCGATTCCGTCATTCTTTCCACCGGCTACCGCAGCGCGCCCATTGCCGAAAAGAGCCGCCATGTACATATTCTGGGAGATGCTCAGAAGGTTGGCAACCTGCGCACCGTTATTTGGGGCGTATGGGATACCTGCATGAAGCTGTAAAGGAGGAAAATCCATGTTTTTGACGGACGAACAACAAGCCATATTAAACGGCAGCAAGGGCGATACCATGGCCAAGGTTATGAAAACCCTGGTGATGTACGGCGATGCCTTTGGCGCGGAAAAGCTGGTGCCCATTACCGGCAAGTATAACCATCTGGTTACTTCTTTCGGTCTGGGCGTTATTGAGCCTGTATATGCGCTGATGGACAAGCTCATTGAAGCGGGCGCTGTATCCGGGCAGAGATTCAGCGTAGACCCCCGCCCTCTGGATAAAAATGTGCCGAAGAATTTCCTGCAAGACCTGATTTTCAAGCATTTTATGTACAACAAGCAGGATTTCTACGAAAATCAGCTTGCAAAGCTGGGCCTGATGGACAGCGACGCTTTTACCTGCGCCTGCTATCTGGATCAGGTGGGCAACAAGCCGGAAAAGGGCGAAGTGCTGAGCTGGGCGGAAAGCTCCGCCGTGGTCTATGCCAACTCCGTGCTGGGTGCCCGGTGTAACCGCAACTCCGGCATTATGGACATTATGGGCTCTATTGCAGGCTATGTCCCCTACTTCGGCCTGCTTACCGATGAAGGACGGAAAGCCACATGGGTGGTAAGAATCGAAACCACCAAGAAGCCGGAAGCCCAGCTTTTGGGCTCTGCCATCGGCATGAAGGTCATGGAGGATGTGCCCTATGTGGTAGGTCTGGATAAGTGGCTGGGTACGGAGCTGGACGAAGCCGCCTGTACTTACCTGAAAGACTTTGGCGCGGCTACCGCCTCCAACGGTGCGGTTGGTCTGTACCACATTGAAAACCTGACCCCGGAGGCTGTGGAGCTGGGTAAGGGTCTGATTGCGGAGGGTGCAAAGGAGTACATCATCGACGACAAGGAGCTGGAGCGGGTAAAGCAGGGCTATCCTCTGGTTTGGAAAGACCCCAACGCCAAGCCCAAGCTGTGCTTTATGGGCTGCCCCCACATGACATTGCAGCAGCTCAAAGACTGGACAGACAAGGTTGAAGCTGCTCTGAAAGAGGCAGGCAACCCCAAAGTCGTCATCCCCACGGTGTTTACCGCCGCCCCCGCTGTGCTGAAGGAGTTTGAAAAGACCCCCTATGCTCCCCGCCTGAAGGCTACCGGGGTCATTACCAGCTACATTTGCCCCCTGATGTATATGAATAACCCCCTGTGCGCCAAGATGCCGGTGATCACCTCCTCCAACAAGCTGCGCACCTATACCACCGCCCGGTACTATACCGACGATGAAATTCTGGTACAGATTACCAAAGGAGGGAAAAAGAAATGAAACAGTTTCAAGGCCGCGTTGTAACCCCCGGCAAGGCCAAGGCAGAAGCCGTAGTTACCCACGCCGGATTTAATACCCTCGCTTCCCTGCAAAAGTCTTTGCAGTTTGGGGACAAGACCGCCAAGGTTAATGACCAGAATAACCCGGAGCTTTACGGCAAGCCCATTGCCGGAAAAGCCCTTTGCCTGCCCCAGACCATTGGCTCTACCACCGGCGGCATGGTGCTCTACTGCGCCTGCGCTATGAAGCGCCAGCCTGCCTGTATGCTCTTTGCCAACCATATCGACTCTTTGGCGGCAGCGGGAGCGATTCTGGCAGACGTGTGGCTGGAGGATATCTCCATGCCGGTAGTGGACTGCTTGGGCGAGGAATTTCTAAGCTTTGTAAAAGACGGCATGACCGTATCCATCGGGGATAACGGTGTTGTCACAGTAGAATAATACTATTTCCCGTTAAAACGGTTCAAACCGTTTTAACCGGGCGAAGACTCGCCCGACCGCCTTTGGCGGTGAGAAATGTATTGACTTCGTTTTTTGCGGCAGTGCCGCAGACCGCTTGTCAGCGGTCTCATAAAACGGTATTTAACCGTTTTATGAAAAACTCGTATAACCAATGCCTCCGGGAGCGCTCCCGGAGGCATTTTTATCTTGAAAAATAGGAAAATTTCAGGTATAATGTAGGGTAGATTTCTTTTGGGAGGATGACTATGTATATTTCTAAAGATATACGCTATATTGGCGTAAACGATCACAATATCGATCTGTTCGAGGGCCAGTATGTAGTGCCTAACGGCATGGCCTACAATTCCTATATCATTCTGGACGAAAAGGTTGTGGTTATGGACACGGTTGACCGGAATTTCGGAAGCGAATGGCTGAGCAATCTGGAAAACGCTCTGGAAGGCCGCAAGCCCGATTACCTGATTGTGCAGCACATGGAGCCTGACCACTCCGCAAATATTGCCGTATTTATGGACAAGTACCCCGAAGCTGCCATTGTATCCTCTGCCAAGGCTTTTGTGATGATGAAAAACTTCTTTGGTACGGATTTTGCTGAGCGCCGCATTGTAGTCGGCGAAGGGGATACCCTTGCTCTGGGCCGCCATGCGCTTACCTTTGTTACCGCCCCCATGGTGCATTGGCCGGAAGTAATTGTTACTTATGATGCTGCCGACAAGGTGCTTTTCTCCGCAGACGGTTTTGGCAAGTTCGGCGCTCTGGATACTCAGGAGGACTGGGCCTGCGAAGCCCGGCGGTATTATATGGGCATTGTGGGCAAATACGGCATGCCGGTGCAGACCTTGCTGAAAAAGGCTGCCAAGCTGGATATTCAGACCATTTGCCCCCTCCACGGCCCGGTACTTACGGAAAATCTGGAATATTACCTGAACCTTTATAACATCTGGTCTTCCTACGCCGTGGAAAGCGAGGGTGTTGTCATTGCCTATACCAGCGTATACGGCAATACCAAAAAAGCTGCCCAGCTTCTGGCGGATAAGCTGACGGAAAAGGGCTGCCCCAAGGTGGTGCTTACCGACCTTGCCCGGGACGATATGGCAGAAGCCGTAGAGGATGCCTTCCGCTATGGCAAGCTGGTGCTGGCGACTACCACCTACAATAGTGATATTTTCCCCTTTATGCACACCTTTATCCACCATCTCACCGAGCGGGGCTATCAGAACCGCACCGTTGCCTTTGTGGAAAACGGCTCTTGGGCGCCGACTGCCGCCAAGGTGATGCGCAAGATGCTGGAAGGCTCTAAGAATATCACCTTTGCGGAAAACACCGTAACCATAGTGTCCGCTCTCAGCGAGAAAAGCGAGGCTCAGATTGAGGCTCTGGCTCAGGAGCTTTGCTAAGCATAGGCTTCTTTGTAAGCTTTCACCAACAGAGTATTGCTGCATAGAATAATCAGGATTGGAGGAATGACCCATGGAAATGGTACTGCTCACCGCCCTTGGCGTTGGCGGCGCAACGGTAGTTGGCGCTGTCATTGGAATGCTTTTTAAGAATATTTCCCACAAGTTCAGCGATATCGTGCTGAGCTTTGCGGCAGGTGTCATGCTGGCGGCTGCTGTATTGGGTCTGGTACTCCCCTCCTTGGAATATGGCGGCAAATGGGGCATCCTGACCACAGTCGCGGGTATTTTTACCGGCGCTGTTTGCCTGAACCTGATTGACCGCTTGGTTCCCCATCTGCACCACATGGTAGGCGCGGACATAGAGTCTCATAACAACGGTCAGCTTAACAAGGTGCTCCTTTTTGTTACCGCCATTGCCATCCACAATCTGCCGGAGGGCATTGCTGCCGGTGTCAGCTTTGGAACAGAAAATCAGGAAGGCGCGCTCTTGATTGCAGGGGGCATTGCCCTGCAGAATATCCCGGAGGGCATGGTGATCATCGGGCCTATGCTCTCTGCGGGCATTAAACCCGGGCGCACCTTCGCCTGTGCCGCCGCCACCGGGCTGATTGAGGTTATTGGCACCATTGCGGGCTACTTTGCCGTTACCGTCGCTACCGCCATCCTTCCCTTCTCTCTGGCCTTTGCCGGAGGCACCATGCTGTATGTGGTCAGCGACGAAATGATTCCGGAAACCCATTCCCACGGCTGTGAGCGGGGGGCTACCTATGCGCTGCTGGTAGGCTTCTGCCTGATTTTAGTCTCCGATGTCTTACTGGGGTAAAGACCATGAAAAAGGCAAAAAACAACGAATATAGCGAATATCTGGCATCCCTGAGTGAAGAAGAAAATGCCAAGGTGGCCGCTCTTTTTCAGGAACTCGATACCCATTGCCGCATTGCAAAGCCTTGGGCCAAAGAGCTTCGGGAGGATTTTGAAAAAGCTCTGCTTTTCTACCACCGTCAGGGTGTTTCTTTGGCGGATGCCTTAAACCGGCTGGAGGCCCGGAATCTGGGCGGCTTTTACGCCCGCCCTGCGGCAGCTTGGTTTCCTCTGGACGATGCCGCCAAGGTATATCCTCTGTCCATGGGCAGAAACAGCATGGCGGTATTCCGCCTTTCGGTATACCTGAAAGAAGCCGTTGTACCCGAAATGCTGCAAATGGCACTGAATTTTACCATAAAACGCTTCCCCGGCTTTGCCACAACCCTGAAAAAGGGCTTTTTCTGGCACTATCTGGATACCGCCAAGCGCCGCTTCTGCGCAGAAGCGGAGCAGGATATTCCATGCCGTCCACTAAAGGTATCTGCCAGCGGCTCCCAAAGCTTCCGGGTGCTGTACTGGAATAACCGCATCAGCGTAGAGTTTTTCCATGTGCTTACCGACGGAACCGGGGGTATGGAGTTTTTGAAGGTGCTTCTGGGGGAATATCTGCGCCTTTTGGGGGTGGAGTTTACCCCCGGCGATAAGATGTTGGATGTTCAGGATACCGCGGATGTCAGGGAAATGGAAAACGCCTTCCGGGGAGTTGCCAGCGAAAAGCGGGCTTCCGGCTTTGTGGACAAGCCTGCCCTGCAAATGAACGGAAGCTTGTCCTCCATCCACCCTTGCCGCATTCTCCACCTGAAAATGGATGCCGCTGCCCTTTCCAAGGCCGCCAAGAGCTACAACGCCACCGTTACGGAATATCTGCTCGCCGTAATGTTCCTTGCCGGAAAAGCCGCTACGGACGAACTGAGCGGTCAATGCAGCATTCAAGTGCCTGTAAATATGCGTAAGTTCTACCCCAGCCCCACGTTGCGGAATTTTTCCATGTACTGCGGCATTCGGCTGGATATCAGCGAGATTACCACCATTGGGGCAATCATTGACGATATTCACAACCAGCTTCAGGAAAAGGCGGACAAGCAAGCCATGACCCAGATGATTACCGCCACCAAAAGGCTGGTTTCCTCCGTGCGGTATGTACCCCTTGTGATTAAGCAGCCTGTTGCCAAAGTGATTTATGGCTTCTTGGGGGACAAGATATTCTCCAATACCCTGTCCAATCTCGGCATTGTAAAGCTGCCGGAGGAATTCTATCCCTATGTGGACAGTATGGACTTTGTACTGGGTACCGCCATGACCAACCGTGCAGAATGCACGCTGATTACCGTTGGAAATGTGGCTACCTTCTCCATCTCCAAACTGACGACTGACCCCTCCTTTGAGGAAAAAATGGAAAGCCTCCTGCGCCGGGACGGCATTGGGCTTTCCATAGAAGGGAGCGGATACTATGGACATTAAGATTACCTACCCCCCTGTAAGCAAGCGGCAAAAACGCCTTGCCATTCTGGCTGTAATCCTGCGTTGGTTGGCGCTGATTGCCTGCATTGTCTGCCCTGTGGTCAATCTCTGCACCGGGGGCAAGGCTTGGAGCATTGTGGTAATTATGGGCGTGTATATGCTGTGGACGCTGGTGCTCAGCCCGGATTTGGTGGAATACAACCGCATCAGCCAGTTTATCAAGCTGGTTCTGTGCGCCTGCGTGCTCATGGGTCTGATTGACTATTTTCTGGCTCCGGGATGGGCTTTGGATGTGATTTGCATTGTGGCATTTGGGGCGCTGGTTGTCTGCGCCGTACTCTTCTTCTCCGATTTGCAGCGGCAAAAGCAGAATATGATGCCCATGCTCACCTTGATTTTGCTGTGCCTCATCGGCTGCGCCACCGGCGTGGGGATTTGGCGGGAACAAGCCCGGTGGTCAATCTTTGTTATGGGTGGTATCGCCCTGACGCTGCTGATTGCCTGCATTGGCGTTTTGGGAAAAGAGTTTATCCGGGAATTAAAAAGAAGATTTCATACGATTTGAAAACAGCGGGGTCAAGCAGATTGCTTGACCCCGCTGGCGTTATGAGAGAATGAAGCGTAGGGTGTATTCTTTTTTGGCATCAAAGGTATAAGCATCCCGGGTGGCCGGGCCGCAGCTTCCTGTACCAATGCCCATTTGGAAAGCAGAGACGGTTAAATAAGTGCCGGTGGGGGTTTCGTCGCTTCTATGCTTCATGGAGAGCAGCGCTTTGTCGGAATAGGGCTTGATGCCCAGCTCAAAGGGAGCATCTACCGCCATGACTGAGAACTCCGTCTCCCCGTCGGTCAGGGTCACTTGGGTGCAGTCGCAGCGGTTGCCGCTTTCTTGGGGCTTGATATTCGGCTCTACCATATCAGAAACTTTGCATTTTACGGTTTCAATTTGGGTATGCTCCTTCATATCCCGGTAGCTTTCCCCGTTACGGCCTGTATAGGTGACCTCCGAGAAGCTGCCGTCCAGATAAAAGGCTTTACCGAATCTGGGGAGCTTCCCGCCGCCTTTGATACACTTGAGCTTGCTGGTTACCAGCACCCCGGCTTCGCAGCTTTCGTAAGTATCGGTACAGAGGAAGGTCTGCTTGCGGCAGGAAATCTTGGTCTTTACCTGAATGTGACTGTTGCCAACTAAAGTTTGAATTATCTCTTCCTTTTGGGGGATAAAATCGTCCATAGCGGTATTCAGGGCAAAATCGCGGTCGTTATCTGTAGGCACTCTGTATAGGATGGTATAGGGGTCGCTGACCCTAAGGCACTTATCCCCCTTGGTATAAATCAGCTTCCCGTCTACCATGTCAAGACCCATAGGAAGCCCGGCAAAAAGCTCCGGGATGGGGTGAACCGGAATGGAAAATACAATTTGCTCCCGGGATACTTCCCTGCCCTCAACGTCAGAAACGATGAAAACCACATCCGTAAGGCCTTTTCCCCAGTTTTGAAGGGTAATTCCCCCCTTGCTCATAGGGCCGATATTCAGCGCTACAGGCTCTTTGCTGCCATCGGGATAAGCGGCGCAGACAGTAAACCCGGTGCTGTCCGTAAAGCTCAGGGTATTGAAGGCTTCAAAACGATTGTCCTGCAAGTGGCGAATACGGATGGGGCGGTAAACATGGCGAATGATTTTCGCCCCCGTGGAGGGAGAGCGGTCAGGGTAGAACAGGCCGTCTACACAGAAATTGCTGTCGTGCATATACTCCCCATGGTCGCCGCCGTAGGTATAGGAGCCGTCTTTTTCCAGCACAGCATGGTCTGCCATTTCCCATACACAGCCGCCCATGAGATTGTCAAAGTTATAAATCTCCTGCCAGTATTCTTCCACGCCGCCGGGGCCAACGCCCATAGCGTGGGCATACTCGCACATAAGATAGGGGCGGTCATTAAGTTGCTTCTGCCTGCGCTTGTGCAGGCCAACGGCATGCACATTTTCTACGGTCGGATACATTTCGCTGCCCACATCGTAGCAAGTTCTTGCACTGTGGATGACCCCTTCATAGTGAACAGGGATATCCGAATGGGCTTTCAGGTATTCATAGCAGGCATCGGTATTGCGGTAGCCTCCCGATTCGTTGCCAAGGCTCCAAAGGATGATGGAGGTTCGGTTTTTATCCCGCCCGTAGAGCCTGCGTACCCGGTCTAAAAAGTGGGGCTGCCACTTGATATCATGGGAAAGGCTGTTGTAGCTGGAGGGAATTTGCATGGTAAAGGTTCCGTGGGTTTCAATATCCGCTTCGTCGATGACATAAAGGCCGTATTCGTCGCAGGCTTCCAAAAGCAGGGGGTCAGGGGGATAATGGGAAGTGCGGATAGCGTTCATGTTATAGTCTTTGCACAGCTTCACATCCCGCAAAATCTCGCCGGGGGTAAGGTAATAGCCGTTTGTGGGGCTGGTATCGTGGTGATTGACGCCTTTCAGCTTGATTTTTTCGCCGTTGAGGGTGAACACATCCCCCTGAATGTTTATGGACTTAAAACCAATACGGTGGCGCACACAGCAGCCGGGGGTTTCGATAAACAAATCGTAAAGAACCGGCTTTTCCGCGTTCCACTGCTCTACTTGCAGGCCCTCAAGGGTACAAACGCCCTTGCCGTTGCGGCAGGAAAACTCCTTGGTAATATCGAGGCCATTGCCCCGGAGAGTTAAGCGAGCCAAACAGTTGCCCAAAACATCCAGTTCCAGACTTAGTCCATAGGTATCCCCGGTTTTGGGCGTTTTGACGGCATAGTCGTAAATATCATTCTGCCAAAGCTCATACAGCAGAACATCCCGGAAAATACCGGTATTGCGGAACATATCCTGACACTCTAAATAAGTGCCGCTGCACCAACGGCGCACCACCGCCAAAAGCTCGTTTTCCCCTTCGTGGCAATAGTCGGTAATTTCAAATTCGGCGGTATTGTGACTTCCCTCGCTGTAGCCTACGAAGCTGCCGTTCACATAAAGCTCCAAGCAACTAGCTACGCCCAAAAAGCTAATAATCCATCGGTTTGCACGGTTAATTTCAAACTTTTTACGGTATACGCCCACAAAGTTATACTCCCCTTTGGCCTTCTGCCACCGGGGCTTGATGCCATAATCCGAACCTGCAAGGCAGAAGGTCTTGTCTACCGCTTCTACGGTTGGGATTTTGGGCGGATTGTAGGGGAACTGGTAGCGGGCATTCACATAAAAGGGCTTGCCGTAGCCGCGAAACTGCCAACAGGCAGGCACATCTATGGATTCAAAGGCTTCCGCATCCGTATCGAATAATTCAGGCACCTCTTTTGGCTCTGGGTAAAAGCGAAAATCCCAAAGACCATTCAGGCACTTTACTTTAGGGGAAATATAGCGTTTTTCCTCCAAAGAAGCGTTTTGCGCTTCTTCCATGGAAGAAAAAGGGATAAAATAGGCACGAGGTGCCAGTTTGTTGACTTCAATGGTATCGAAACTGCAATAATGGTTGCGATCCAGCTCATAGAGCATAGCAATCCCCTCATTTTCCCAGCATAATTTGGATAATTTCCTTATCCGTCTGGCTCATGCCGTCCCGAGCCAAGCGGCCGATATTGCGAATGGTGTTTTCTACGCCCTTGGTAACAATGCCGTCACCGCCGTAGAACTGGCGGCCTGCTTTCATCATTTCGTAGCCCATAATGCCGGCTTCCACCGCCATAGCAATTTTTGCAGCGCAGGAGGGTTTTGCGCCGTCACAAATAGTGCCGGAAAGGATAGCTACGGCGTTAACAAGGGTATGGGCAATCTCATAGAATCTGCCGCCCTCCAGAAAGCAGATACCGCAGCCGCAGCCACAGCCGGCGCTGATTGCGCCGCAGTAGGCGCTCAGGCATCCAATTCCGGTTTTTTGGTGAATGGTGATCAAATCCGAAAGGAGCAACGCCCGGAGCGTTTCTTCTTCGCTGGCTCCCTTGGCTTGGGCGTAGACTACCACAGGAACGGAAGCGGTAATGCCCTGATTGCCGGAGCCGGAAATAATGCTTACCGGCATTTCGCAGCCGCTCATTCTGGCATCGGATCCGGCAGCCGCCATGGCTCTTGCCTTGTCCCGCAGGGAGGCATCCCCGCCCCGGTACAGAACCTTGCCGATGCAAGCGCCGTAGTCATTGGTAAGACCCTCTTTTGCGATGGCCATATTCATTTCCGCTTGCCGCGCAAGCAAGGGCTTGAGAGTATCCAGAGGGGCTTCTTCCGCAAAGGTAACAATGTCTTTTACATTGAGAAGGCTTCTGTCAATCTTGTGGACTTCGTGAGCCTGCAAGGTATCCAAGTATCCCTCGGTTAGATTCTGGCCGTCCAAGTCTACCAGCACCACATTGGTATGGTATTTGCTGATACGCACTCGGCCCGTATGCTCCCCGGCCGTGCCAATGAGCAAAAGGTCAAAGGTACAGTCCGTCTGCATTTCTTCCAGCGTAAAAGCGCAAGAATGCAAATATTCTTTGATTTGCCGCTGCTTGCTTTCATCCAGAACAGACAGCACCTCCAGCCGCTTTTCGGGAGCATTGGCGATAATACCGGCAGCGACCGCCGCTTCGATGCCGTGCAAGCCCCCGGTCGCCGGGACAATCACGCTTTTCACATTCTTAATGATATTGCCGCTGAGCAAAATGCGAATGTTTTCCGGGTTTTCGCCCAAGGTGGTGCGCAAAATGGAAGCTCCGTAGGCAATGGCAATCGGTTCGGTACAGCCCATTGCTACCATAAGTTCCTCGTGAAGAATGCCGGTATAGGCATCTATGATATTTTGTGGAAGTGTCATGCCCCTATTCCCTCTCCTGTGCGTGATAAGTCAATTATACAATGGAAGATTGGATTTGCAATTACAATTCGACATTTTTCTCTTGCAATTTTTTATCTTTGACTTTTGGGAAAACAAACCTTATAATAGACTTACCAAGAAAAGGAGGTAAACACTATGGAAAAAAGAATTATTACCATCAGCCGTGAGTTTGGCAGCGGCGGCCGCAGCGTAGGCCGTAAGGTTGCCGAGAAGCTGGGTATCCCCTTTTACGACAAGGAGCTGGTAGACCAGATTGCTTTGGAGTCCGGCTTTGCTCCCCAGTATGTGGAGGAAAACGGCGAACATTCTCCGGGTAAGAGTATGTTTTCCTATGCTTTTGCCTCTCAGGGTGTACCCGGGGTTATGAACGGGCTTTCTACCGCCGATTTTCTATGGAACATACAATGCAATGTGATTATGCAGCTTGCGGAGAAGGGCCCCTGTGTAATTGTAGGCCGGAACGCGGACTATATCCTGAAAGACCGGGAGGATTGCCTCCATGTCTTTATCCATGCGGATATGGAGTTCCGGGCTGACCGTATTGTAAGGCTTTACGGCGAATCGGAAAAAAGCCCGGAAGCCCGCATTAACGAAAAAGACAAGCGCCGCCGGGTAAACTACCACCACTATACCGGGCGTACCTGGGGTGCATCCCAGAATTATGACATCTGCCTGAACACCAGCCGCCTTGGTGTGGAAAACTGCGCGGATTTGATTGTGTCTTTGGCAAAGGGCAAAAAGTAAAAATAATACCGGGATGAGTTTTCCACGGGTTAATCAGGAAGTTTCTTATAAACAAAGGTGTAACCTCACTAATACGGGGTTACACCTTTTCTTTTATACGGATTTTTTAGTGATTTCTTTTCGGCCTTTTCGTTCCGAAACAGCAAACGATGGGAGCATTTTCAAGAAGTTAGTCAACCTTATCGCCTTCATCAGCATGAGCATTGATTGTCAATTTAAGCTTGATAATGAACGCATTACCAAATCAACATCTTTATTCTCAAGTTCTTGAATAATATGGAGAT
>JBJDYH010000028.1:0-4638 GCA_051867135.1 Faecousia sp.
ATGCACATATGATTATTGATGAAGCCGGCATTACGCCGGAGGAATTCATCCCCCGGATGATACAGGAACTCACAACGGCAGTGGAATTTGATCTTGCAGCGTTCCGAGCCCAAGTTGAGCAGAAATAGGCCTGCAAACAGTTTTATTGTGAATACTGGACGGAGCTGATCCACATGGTTGGGTCAGCTCCTTTTTTGCCTGGAAAGCAGATTTAGGTATAGTGGCTTCTCATAGGTGCGGATGGTATTCTGACTCTGTACTTATTAGATTTCATCTCCCATACGGAGCTTTATAAGCTGTGAGCCAACACAATCTGGCATTTCTGGGCGGACATATCATGTTTCGCCTCTCCCATTGCGCTTTGATTTGAGTTTTCAGATCAAGGCGCCTTTTTTTGTCCAAATTCCGCTTTGCGGGTTTGAGAAATATTTATTTGAAAGGTGGAACAACAAAATGATGGAAACCAAAGTATTCGCGGACAACTTTAGCTGCTCTTTCAGCGAACCTGGAGACTTCTTTCAGTTTCTCGGAGAGAGAAAGGCAAAGAGCGAGTGGATGACGGCACCTTCGAAGAACCTGCGGTTTGAGCCGGTTGAGAAGGGCTCCGCACTCGGGGATCTCTACATGAAGATCTACGACCACAATGGGGCGGCCGACGTGCTCG
The DNA here is from genome assembly GCA_051867135.1 of Faecousia sp. Taxonomy (GTDB): domain Bacteria; phylum Bacillota; class Clostridia; order Oscillospirales; family Oscillospiraceae; genus Faecousia. The sequence continues at coordinate 665 of JBJDYH010000028.1, forward strand.
AAGACACGATGGAGAATACCAGCCTTCTGCTGAAGGTCGATGGCAAGGACTACCCCGTCCGCTCCTGTGCCCTCAAGACCGTTCTGGAGCGTGCCCGCATCTCTGGCCATGCACTGAACAAAGTCTCCAAGACCGTATTTGCGGAGATCCTCAACTACTGCATGGGCGTTGCCTCTGGTGACAGCCTGATCAAGATTGCAGATCAGAAGGTCTCTGCGGTACACGGCGGTGATCCCAAGGACTACACCGTGATGGAGATGCTGCCGCTGTTCAAAGCGGTGTGCGACTACCTGGACAAAGAGTACCCCGGCAATCAGTTTATGACCGCGCATTTTGATCACTCGATCGCAACTGCGATCTGGCGCCTGGATGGGCAGGCAGACCAGCTTCTGGACACCTATCGTCGGGAAGTGGCTGCCAAAGGGCTGAACCCTGCAAAGCTCATTCCTGCGCTCCGATTCTCCACCTCTGATGTGGGAATGAGTGGTGCCAATCTGTATCCGATCCTGCTGGCCGGCAATGAAAGCCGGATCATTCCCCTGGGCTATCCCCTGCGGACACAGCATAAGAGCGGATATGACATGGAGTTTTTTGAGGAACAGCTTGGTCTTGTCTATGCGCAGTTTGAAAAGGCTGTGGACAAGCAGATGCAGCTCCTCAACATTGAGATTCGCTATCCCGTCACCACCCTGATGCGGGTTCTGAAGCGCATTGGAGCGCCGAAGAAGGCTTCTTACGAGGCGATGGACTACTTTGTGGCGATCCACGGAGATGACCCCTGTACTGCGTATGAGCTTTTCATGCAGATGAGTGATGTCATCTTCTCCGCCCAGTGTGATGGTGCTTCCGGTCTGCGGATTGCGCAGCTTGAGGAGATCGTCAGCCGGGCACTGAATGTGAACTGGCACGAGTATGATCACCCTGGCGACTTCAAGTGGTGATTGCGATGGCCAAAGCTGTTTACTACCCGAAGGGTGAGAGGCAAAAGACCATCATCAAGCTTCTGAACTCTCTGGAAGGGCGCTATTCCAGGTGGGATATTTGGCAGGATTTCATTGCCCTGTCTGCCGTCAGCATTGCCAATGCTGTCGGTGGCCCATACAGAGAGCAACGCGAAGCGATGTATCTGGAGCGTAGCAAAAAATACTCAACCTCCGAGCTGGAAGTCTTAGCGCAGATGCTCGCCGAAGTTGTCGATGAGATGGAGCAAAACCCAGATCAGGATATGCTTGGCGAGCTATTCATGGCATTGGGCCTTGCGAATGAGTGGAAGGGACAGTTCTTTACGCCCTATAACATCTGCAGAGCGATGGCAGCCATGAATCTGGGTGAGGATCTGAAAAGTCAGATAGAGGAAAAAGGCTGGGTATCTGTGAGTGATCCCGCCTGTGGGGCCGGTGCATTACTGCTTGCCTTCGCAAATGAGTGCAAAAGGAACCACATCAACTATCAGACTTCCGTGTTCTTTGTCGCGCAAGACATTGACTTCTTGGCGGGTTGTATGTGCTACATCCAGATGAGCCTACTCGGCTGTCCCGGCTATGTGGTCATTGACGATTCCATTCTCCATCCGGCGGAAAGCTACGATGAGGACGGGCTTATCCCCAAGAACAGCCCCAATGTCTGGCTCACCCCGATGTATTTCAGGGATGTCTGGCATTGGCGGAGAATGTTCGCACAGCTGGACCTAATTACTCAGACAAAGGAGAGAACGCATGGAAAACCTGATATGTAAGGGACTGAGTGCCGCTCATCGGAGAATGCTGATCAAATGCATTACCGAAGAGATTGGCGGCATTCCGGAACCGGTGGAAATCGAGTTCATGGAGCCCATTCGACGGAAACAGTATTCATCGCTATGGTACGGCGGTCAGGTTGCTGCCATTCGGGTTCACGGTTGCGTTTTTGAGATCCATGCATTAGGCGATGTCTACGCATGGCTCTATGACAAGAGCGACCGTGATCGCGAACTGCTCTATGTGAAGGACAAGAACAACTCCGGCCGATTTGGATCGGATATCCAACCATTTCTCAAGACTGACCGTGCTTTGGTAGCAGCGATCTGCAGGAAGCACAATCGGTATTGGATCGATATGGAGCACAACAACTGGTGGGAGTGTTTCGTCCGTACCCCCGATGGCGAGAGGCACGATCTCATGTGGGTGCTTGACAGCGACCACATATTCGCAGCCATTGGCGAGGTGTTCTACAACATGGAGCAGGTGCTGTTCGATGTTGACCTCGAATCTGGATATTGCCCCAAGGAGGAGTCCAAATGAGTGTTTTCCGCGTGCCTGTTGTCTGGCAGATGTACGGCCATGTCGATGCGGAAGCGGAGACACTGGAAGAGGCCATCGCCTATGTCTTAGGCCCTGAATGCCCCCTGCCGGAAGGTAACTATGTGGACGATTCCATCCAGGTTGATGACCTGGTACTGAATAGCGAGGCGCAAGATGGAAATCAGAAATAAGAGCTTTGAAGTCGGGCAGATATACATTGGCCTTGTTGACCATGAAATCTATGTGGTCTCGGAAATCCAATTGCCGGGAGTGTATCGAACGCAATTAGGTGGCACTTATTGTGTCAACTCGCCGCTAATCATCTTCCGCGATGAGAAGACCGGGAAAACCCACAAATGCAGATTGGGCCTGGCTCAGCATCTCTTATTTCAAAAACTGTGATCACAAAGGAGGAGTGTTTTTGGACAATCAACGTTCTTTTACCGTTCACACGCCAATGGGCGATCTGGTGACCTATGCTAAGCATGACAAAAGCGACTGCGCTGAAGATTATCCCGGCGTGTATATCGATTTTGTGCGCAAAGATGGAGAAAGCGCTCTGCTCGCATGTGTGGAGTTTGATCCTCAAAAGAATCTTCTCCAGACCGTGGTCTACGGGGACTGCGCGCAAGACGAACCCACTGAGGTCGTGGAACACTTCAACACTGATTTTGAATGATGAGGAGGATCGGTTATGCCTAATTGGGCGTTTGGAAATGTTAAGGTAACTGGGACTCGCAAGGGAGTAAAGTCCTTCATTGAACGGTTCATCTCGAATGATGACCCGTCCACGGTTCCAGGCAAGCGTTTCTTTGCGAGAAGCTTCATGAATGAAAAGAGACAGGCGTGTATTGATGATGCCATGAAAATGTTCGATGGACTCCCAGCTGAAGCAAAAGCGGAGTGCGCCCTGGATATCGAATTCGCGTGGTCGGCATATACCTGCCTGATCGTTGGATACCCTCAGCGAAACGATAAGGAGTGCATCACGCTTTCTGAAGCATGTGCGGAAGACCAGGTCTCTGTCGTGATACAGACCTCTGAGCCCGGCATGTGCTTTGAAGAGCATATTACCGGCGATGAAGAAGGTACTGTTATTCATGAAGAGCGGGACCTGAGCACATACAAGTGCCGCCACTGTGGCGAGACAATGTCCCTCGCATCCTTTGAAGATCCGGAGGATCAGGATTGTCCGGAGTGCGGCGAGTGTGGTTTTGACCGCTGTGAGGAGGAGTAAGCTATGGCATTGAACCTGAATTACACCCCGACGCGTCTGGTCGATATCACTACCTTGACGGAAGACCAGTGGCTGGACTGGAGAAAGAAAGGGATTGGCGGCAGCGATGTTGCTGCCGCCCTCAATATGTCTCCGTATCGAACTGCGCGTGATCTCTACCATGATAAGATCGGCGTCGTTCCCGCAATTGAAGGGCCGGATAAGAGTATCACATTCCAGATTGGGCATTTGCTCGAAGATGTGGTCGCTCAAATCTTCGCCAAGAAGACCGGCCTCACTGTCTATGAAGACCACTGGATGTATCAGCATCCTCTGTATCCCTTCCTGATCGCCGATGTGGACCGGTTTGTTCTGCTACCGGATGGCCGTAAAGCAATCCTGGAGTGCAAAACCGCGCACTATGACATGCAGTTCAAATGGGCCAACGGCGCTGTGCCACGCCATTATGAACTTCAGGT
>JBJDYH010000029.1:0-4616 GCA_051867135.1 Faecousia sp.
CGAAGAATATCAACCCCATAGTCCGGATTAAAAAGAACATCAAAGTCCTTTATCACCGTCTCATCCGGGAGCGTTTCAATAACCTGACCAAAGCACTGCTCCATACGCATAGTGCGTCGATTCGGCTTGATAGCAGCCAGCCTCTTTGCCAGTTCGACATTCAAGGAAACAGCACTATCGACTATCGCCTCATCGGGCTTACAGTAGATGATCAGCCTTTGTATGCCTGATCGCTCAAAGGCAGGAAGGTCCCGCGCTTTAATAATGATTCCCATTTTTCAAACCTCTTTCTCGGAACCACTATGCAAGCGGTCAATCATCGACCATTTCCATAATGTCACTTACATCGCACTGCAGGGCAGTACATATTTTCTCGATGATCTCCGTATTGACATTTTCATTTTTCCCCAGCTTTGTAATAGAGGCCGAACTGATCCCAGCCACCCGCTGAAGGTCCTTTTTCTTCATGTCCTTATCAATGAGTAATTTCCATAGTTTTTTATAGCTGATGGCCATCCCTTCAACCTCACTTTCCTACGAGCAGAGATAAAATCACTCTAACTTGTACAGTATATCACGCCAAACTTCAAAATACAAGATTAATTCCTGTGAAAGCATCATTTCTGGCAGATTTCCCTTGAATTTTACACTCCACTCTGCTATAATAAATATAATAAAACTATCGAGCCCTTTTTGATGGGAGGTGCTCTGCACATGATCTTTATCAGCGGTGTTCACGGGGTGGGCAAGTCTTACTTCTGTAACCTCGTCAAGGCGGCAACCGGCATCGAATGCTTCTCTGCCAGTTCTCTTATCCGGGAGCGTAAGAAACAAGGATTCCCAGCTGACAAGCTGGTCGCCGATATAGATGAAAATCAGCTGTACCTGCTGGCTGCAGTTGACGATCTGAGATCCAACCTCGGCGAGTTTCTGCTTGACGGACATTTCTGCCTATTGAATACGGAAGGTGTAATTTCAAGAATTTCCCTTGATATATTTACAACATTAAAACCAGAGACCATCATTTTACTGACTGAGAGCCCTGACGTCATCGCAAAACGCCGTCAGGAACGAGATAATGTCGTACACAACGCCTCCGACATTAAAGCCTTTCAGGATGAAGAAATCAAATACGCCAAGGAAGTCGCTGAACTGCTTGGCGTTCCTTTGAAGATTTCGTCTGGAAGCAATGACATCGACAGCACCATCGATTTTATCAAGGACAGGAGGAACTGACCACATGGCGGGCAAATTCGAACGTAAGAGTTTTGCTGACATCAATCTGGACGATCCCTTCTTTGATTCTCTAAAAAGAGACTATCCGGGGAATGAGCATAGTCGCGGCTTCATTGAATGGTTTCATAATAAGGCCGGAGAAGGAAAAAGAGCATTGGTCTTTGAAGATGATGAAGGTGTTGGAGCATTTATCAATCTCAAACCCGGGGAAGTTGAGGAAATTGTATTGAAGGGCGGCTCCATTCTTCCCGCTGTAGCTCGCTTGAAGATTACAACAATTAAGATAGATGAGAGATATCGTAATCGCCGAATTGGGGAAGGTGCCATAGGCTTGACTCTTTGGCAGTGGCGCGACCTTGGAACTGACGAAATCTATGTCACAGTATTTGAAAAGCATGCTTCTCTTATTTTCTTGCTGGAGAAATATGGTTTTAGATATGTTGGCGACAATTTAAATGGAGAACGAGTTTACATCAAAGATCGTCGAAATCTTGATTTCAGCGATCCGTGCAAGGCGTTTCCATTTTTATGCGACGGCATTCAGAACGCCGGATGCCTTGCAATTGATATGGAGTATCATGACACCATGTTTGCTTCGTCAGAACTGGCTAATACGTTGCAAGAGCGAGTTGATATCAGCGTTGCAAACGGATTAAAGAAAGTCTATCTCGGTTCACCAATAAGCCTCGGCTTTAGAGTTGGAGAACCTGTGTTTATCTACAGGAAATATACGGGGACCCAAGGACGACCTGGACATAAATCATGTATTACGACCTACTGCATAGCCACCAGAATAGAAAAAGTAAAGACGGCAGGTCGCGCACTGATGACTTACGAGCAGTTCCGTCATATGGTCGGGAACAAGTCCGTCTACGATGATATGGAACTCCAAACCAAGTACAACACCTTGACGAACCTGACTCTCATTGAACTGCTTTACTATGGATATTTTGGCGCAGGTAATAACGTCAACTGGACGTGGTTGAAGAACAATGGTTGTTGGTCTGGAACACACCCGATGAATTTCCGCTATACACGAGAGCAGTTTGACAAGATCATGCAGAGAGGTAATGTCGATGTCCAGAATGTTATTATCAATTAAGCCAGAGTACGTAAACAAAATCATATCCGGAAAAAAGAAATATGAGTTTCGGAAATTCCACTGTCGTGAAGGCATAGATACCATCGTTATTTACGCTACTGCTCCCATGAAGAAGGTCATCGGTGAAGTCACGTTGGTGGGCATCATCGAAGGCGACGTTGAGTACGTATGGCACGAGACAAAAGGCTTCGGCGGCATCTTAAAAAGGGACTACAAGAAATATTACCAGGAACGAGAAGTCGCTATCGCATATCAGCTTGGTGAGGTTACCGTCTATGAGGAACCGATGAGGCTTGAGGATCTCGGCCTCGATTATGTCCCGCAGTCCTTCGCGTACATTTAATCCAGGAGAAAGCGCAGCCCACTTGACAGCTGCGCTTTTTTGTGATACACTACTACGCGGATGAGCGTATTAGCGTATAAGCATATCTAAGGAGGTATTACAATGGCAGGAGAATTTGGCAAATTTATAGACACAAAACGAAAAGGACGCGGTCCCGGAGGAACGGACATTCTACTAAAGGACATTGCTGCAGCTATGGGTGTGACGGCCACCTATCTCTCGGACATCGTCAAAGGTCGTCGTAACCCGCCGGAAATGGAGACTCTGAAAAAGATCGCTATCATCCTTCAGCTTAGTCCCGAAGAAAGAGCCGAGATGTATGACCTTGCCGGACGTGAGCGAAATGAAGCTGCACCGGATCTTCCGGAGTACCTTATGTCCGAAAACATCCCTCACGTAAGGGCTGCCCTCCGTAGGGCCAGTGACAAAAAGCTCGGTGACGATTTCTGGAAGAAAGTCTTCGAGCAGATTGAGCAGGAAGGCAATAATGATTGATCTTAGTATGTATGTGCCCCACATCTGGAAGTCGGAATTTGATGCAGAGGCTACGGCCTTCCTTGGCAAGTTTTATCCGGAAGCACTTAAGACCCCGATGTGTATTCCTATTGAACACATAGTGACTGACGTTATGCACTTGAAGGTTGTCGAGCACCATCTCAGTGAAGACTTGAGCATTCTCGGACAGATGTGCTTTACTGATGGAATTGCCGAGATCTACGATCCGGTCAATGATGAATATCGAGAGATCTTCTTGAACGCCGGAACGATGATCATTGATCCGGATACATACGCCAAACGAAATCTGGGCAGCAAGCGCAATACGATGGCCCACGAAGGGTATCACTGGTTTCGACATCGTCGATACCACCTTATGGCGGCCCAGTATGCCGGAGAAACCAAGCCAGTCTATCGCTGCCCCACTGTACCGAAAAGTGAGTCTATCCAAACGGAATGGACGGATGAAGATTGGATGGAGTGGCAAGCCAACAACGCCGCGCCTCGTATCCTGATGCCCAAAGAGACCGTAGGCGCAGTCTATGAGAAGATGTCCGTCGAAAGCATGAAGAATGCGTTTGTGGCAAAAGGCCTTCGCCCTCAGTCAGAATGGATCATTGAACAGACCGCAGGCTTCTATATGGTATCAAAGCAGGCGGCCGAAATTAGGCTGAAGGAGCTTGGCTATCTCTCCTAAAGGAGATAGTCATCTTCTTCACCTATTTTTTACCGCATAACTTCGCTAAATAGCGGAGCTGCGTATTGACGAATTGTGAAGGGAGGAGATGCCTTTGAATTTGCACGAGAGGGGGTGGCCGGTATCGAGGAAGTCCGAAACAGCAACGGCAAACGAGTATGTGACATCAGTGCAGATAAGCGCGTCGTTGTAATATCCCTCAAAGGCTGTATCACACGGATTACAGCCAACCCTGACGGGACACTCCGTATAGAGAATCTCCCGCAGGCGGCGTAACAACAATGGCTTATGCAACGGTGCCCGCAGACAACGAGATTGTCTTTCACTTCCGGGACGGCCACGAGGCATCCAGAACCTTCGTCCAGAAGCGTCAGATGCCGCGCCAGACTGAGGAGCGGAAGAAGCACATGAGCGAGGTCATGAAAGCGAAATGGAGGGAACGGCGTGTCAAAAACGACTAAGAAGATTACTACCATCCCAGCCACGTTGACCCGCTTTACAGCTACGCCAATCACGGAGCAGAAAAAGCGTCGGGTCGCCGGTTATGCACGTGTTTCCACCGACCACGATGACCAGTTCACCAGCTATGAGGCCCAGATAGATTATTACACGAATTACATCAAGAGCCGGGACGATTGGGAATTCGTCGATGTTTACACGGACGCAGGCATCACAGGTACCAGCACCAAGCACCGCGAGGGCTTCAAACGGATGGTCGCAGACGCGCTGGCTGGGAAAATCGA
>JBJDYH010000030.1:0-20456 GCA_051867135.1 Faecousia sp.
GGCGAAGATGGTACCACCACCAGCGGTTGGCTTCCGTATGGCATCTACACCATCAGGTCCGTCAATCATTTGCGCCCGGTGAGGTGACGCCGGAGGAGGCGAACCAAATAGGAGTAGAGTTCGCCCACCGCTTCCTGAAAGATAAGTATTCCTTCATCGTTGCCACCCATGTTGACTGTGATCACATCCATAATCATATTCTCTGGAATGCTGTATCCCTGGATGGCGACCGTAAATTCAGAGATTTCTACCTGTCAGGTCAGGCAGTTGGGCGGCTCAGTAACCAGATTTGTCTTGAACACCAACTATCCGTAATAACGAACCCGAAGCACCGTGGATTGAACTATGGCTCATGGCTTGGTATCCTGAAGCCGAAGTCTCAGAAGGAACAGCTGCGGGAAGCGATAGAATCAGCTTTGCAGGAGAAGCCTCAGAGCCTTGATGATCTGTTGACTATCCTTGAACAGGATGGCTGGGAAGTGAAGCGCGGAAAGCGAATCAGTCTGCACCGAGAGGGGTTCACTCGCTTTGCTCGTCTGGATACGCTGGGAGATGGGTATGAAGAAAACAGCCTACGGGCGATCATTGACGGTAAGAGAAAACCGCCCAAATCAAAAAGCAAGCCCTGTGTCATCAGAGACAAGCGAATCGGTCTTCTGATAGACATCAGGGCTGCAATGGATTCGGGGAAGGGGCCTGGTTTTGCATACTGGGCGAAAAAGGAGAATCTTAAAAGAGCGGCTAAGTCGGTTCGGATGCTGGAAGCAAGGGGGGCACTGAATAGCATAGACATAGCTACCGTAATCTCCAGCGCTCAGCAGAATGAGTCCATGTCACTTGAACATTGCCATGAAATTGATGAACAGATTCAGCAGCTACGTGTGCTCCGCCAACACATCTTTGATTATAGTCGCACCCGAAGGGTGGCAGAAGCCTATCGTGTTTCAGGGTACTCCAAACAATTTGCCGCAGAACACAAAGAAGAACTACGTTGCTATCGGGAAGCGAAAAAGGCATTTGACAGTCTTGGACAGAACCAGCTTCCGAAGATTGCCGAGTTGCAGGAGCGGGAACACGAACTGATCGCTGAAAAGCAGAAACGCTATGCAGCATATCGCCGGGCAAAAGCGGAGTGCAAGCAGCTGCAGGAGGCTCAGGTTAATGTGGAGTGCATCCTCAATCATCAGATGATGATTACCCCGCAGGAGCAATCTGTTACTAATAACCGAAATGCAAAGAACCTTTAACTCCTGAATCGTAAGGATAACCAGATTCACAAGGAGAACAAAACTTCCAGATATGGTTTAAGATATTTTCTGCAATGAAAAGCACTTGCATAATCCAGGAGGAGCGGAACATTCCGGGTGCTGCGTGACATATAGCGCTTTAATGCCTCTTGCAGAAAACGAGGGTCAAGGCTGCTCCTGCTCCGCGCAAGATCACAGATCGTCCGCTCAGCATTGTAGGCTTTAACCTCATGTCCAAATGGAGTCGTGCATTTTGTTACGCCAATGTGAAACAGCTCTTTTTTGATCGTAAAGGTTCTGATCCCTTCATCCGACAAATGGGATGGATTATATCCTGTCTTGGCAGTTACGGTCAGCTGCATAGGCTCCTGATCGCTCAAATCAAGTAGATACAAAGCAGCATCATGGGAAAACACAATACTGGGACAGCGGAGCTGTAACAGGAACATCTCATCAGGCCATGCAGCGGGAGATAAGTAGATACCGTGGGATACCCTAACATATCCATGTTTCTGAAGGAACGCTGCAAATCTGAACTTGGTAATCCCAGCGGATACTGCTTCTGCTGTCCTGATAACACCACCTTGTGATGCAGCGATTGCCAACAAATGATCTTCCATCGGCTCACCTCTTTTCATGCTAACATTATATGCAGAATTAGCACGAAAGTAAAGTTCACAATCGGTTTCCATCAGACTCTTTTGAGATACAGAGGTAACGCACATGGTTCAGCTACGAATCGCCGCCCAGCGGCACAGCCATTTCCAACGGAAATGTCCAAAGGGTTTGGGATGCTTCCCAACAAGTTTGCATGAAAAGTGCTATGAGCGCTCACATGCACCACTTGCTATAAGTGTTCGGGAGTCGGTATACTATGGGTATACCGACTCCAGTGTTATCTCGATTTGAGCCAACAGCAAGAGCACACAGATGAACGAATCCTGTTTCCCCGCGTCATGGATAGCACATTTTGTGCCATTCGCAACAAAAAACAAGCCATTCGCGTCATTTATTCTATAGCAGTTATTAATCCTATATAATAGAAAAGAACAAGACATATCGCGTCGATGGTGCTATAATTGAGGTGATTAATAGCGTAACAGGTCAATTGTTGCAGGAAGGAGCAAGAATCATGCAAATAGTGATATGCGAAGATGAGCAGCAATATCAAAAATCCATTAGTGACAAGATTTGTCGTTGGCAACAGAATTCTGGTTATGCTGGGATAAAGACGCTGTTCTTCTCTTCTTCCGAAGATTTTCTTGAACAGTGGGAAAAGGGGTTGATTGCTGATATCATTTTCCTAGACATTTTGTTTGGTCTTGAAATGGATGGCATGTCTGTTGCGAAAAGAATCAGAGCAGCAGATCAGTCTATACCGATTGTCTTCATAACAAACTCTGAAGCATATATAAAGGAAGGATATGAAGTTCGTGCTTTTCGATATTTGAACAAACCTGTCTGTTATGACGATATTGCCCAATGCCTAGATGTCGCCTATAAGCAATACACGATTTCTCACAATGAGTATTTGATCCTTTCTGCGACAGGACAGCGAATTGCGCTTCGTTATGAAGATGTTCTCTTCTTGGAAGCACAATCACCCTATACGCTTATAAATGCTTATGGAAAGAAGGAAGCGATTCGCATCCGAAATCGCTTTTCTGAATTGATTCCCAAATTGCCTGAAGAACAATTTGTGATGTGTCATCGTAGCTATATTGTTAATGTCATTCATATTCGGCGCATCAAAAGAAAGGAGCTCACACTATCAAACGGTACGATTCTACCTATATCCCGGGCTTGTGCGGATTCTGTCAATGCAGCGTTTGACAGTTATTATCAGGAAGGAGGTACATATATTCATGTGGACTCTATTTGAGGTTGCTGTCAATCTATTCCAAGCTTTTTTGATGCTTCACTTTCTGAAAAAACGACTGCATCTCAAGAAACACTCATTATTAGGCGAAGTGGGCTGCATCTGCATAACAGCTACGCTCATGTCCGTAAACTCCTTTACGTCCTTTTTCTCATTTTTCTCCATCCCGGATTTTTTGTTTTTCCTAGTACCATTGACATATATGATATTCGTTGTTGAGGATCGATGGTATGTCAGTATATTTTGGACATCCGTTCTTATGCTCGTCTTCTTCCTCACAGTATCGCTTTCGCTCCACATCTTCACAACGGGCCTCAATGTCTCATATGATGAGATGATGCAAAAAACAGGCTGGCGCATTCTTTTTGTTCTTATAACCAACAGCGCACTTGCAGCGTTGCTTTATGCAGTTTCTCTGTTCAAGAAAGACTACTCAACTCCTTATTGGCCTGTTCTTCTTCTCTTTCTCGGAACAAATGCTGCTTTGTTTATTGCAGAGGAATCAGTGTATAAGTTGCAGATGATTGCGGAGTTTCAACTGCAGGAGGACATGCCTTCTCTATTCGGCGTATACTTCGGGCTCACTGTTTGCTTAGTTCTCATCATTCTTCTTTACCATTTGATGTCCCAAAGTGTAGAAAGAGAAAACCGCTATCAAGCAGAGGCCGCCGTTATTGCCCAATCTAAGCAATACCAGGAAGAACTATCCCGCATCTACACAAATCTATGTCATGCACGACATGATATGAAGCAGCACTACCAATTGCTTCAAGAACTTGTAGAATCTGGCGGGAACGAACGAGCTGTCGCATATCTTGCAGAATGTCGCGCAGATTTTGAGCAGGATGATCTCTACTGGACTGGCTCAACTGCTGTCGATGCGCTGATTCTTGCAAAATCTTTGACCATGAAAAAGCAGGGGATACTATTCCGTTATTCCCCCTATCCGCTAAAGCAGTTGCCTATCAAAGAGGCTGCATTTTGCACAATTCTCGGCAATCTGCTTGACAATGCCATCGAAGGAGTCCTTCGTCTTCCTCCGTCTGAGCAACCATATTCTGTACAACTAACGTTCTCTCGTTCATGGGATATGTTCTATATATTCTGTGCCAACCCGTGTAACGAAGCTACAATTATCCGTGAGAATAATCATTGGAAATCATCCAAAACAGCAGAAGGAATACCGGGCTTTCATTCCATCGGTATCCGCAGCATAGAACGGTTGACTAACTGTGCCGAGGGAAGATGTTCTTTTGATGTCGTAGAAGGAAAATTCATCGCAAAAGTAGTGCTGCCCTGTGTGCCACTGGAAACGGAGGACGATTACAAATGATCGCTCGTATTGCCGCGCAATTGACAAAAGCTCTTGGAAAATCTGTATCAATGACGGAAGACGAGGCTGAGGTTTACCAATATGGCTTTGATATTGCGCTCTATACATTACTGAGCACTGCAGCCCTTTTGGTCATTGGCGCTCTCGCCGGAAAATTTGTCTCAACTATCATATGCGTGTCGCTGTTTTATCTGAATCAATCCATTGGCGGTGGCTACCATGCTAATTCGCATATTGGTTGCTTTGTGACGATGGCTTTGGGTTTGGCATTCTATCTTGTTCTAGACACTATTCACTTCGCTACCGGGATCTATTATTTCTGTGGTGCCATCTCTCTCTCTGTACTAATGATAAAACCGCTCGTTCTACATAAGAACAAGCGGTACTTGGAAAATCGGCGAACGCAATTCGAATTGCATTCCCGGTTGATTGTTCTATTTGAAACGCTCCTATTCGGACTATTAGTTATCAGTCGTCACGAAAAGCTCTTATCTGCTTTCAGCCTAAGTCTTCTGCTATGCGCGGTCTCGCGTATAGTTGCTTGGTTTATCTCAAATAAAGAAACTAATGGTTGATACTATGGCGTCCTAGTTGGACGTCTTTTTTTCTGCCGTATCAATGAGAACTTGAATGATCGCACGTGCTCGGTTGATTTCATTTTCAGACATTCCTGTTAAGCGAATTGTTGGCGCGTGATCCAAATCAAGAAGATAATCTGCAGTGGTCGAAAAGAGTTCGCACAATTTGCGGACATTGTGAACAGATGGCAAGGAAACACCATTCTCCCAATCCTTGATTGTTTTGACATTGGTGCCAACTTGTCGTGCTAGATAAGTCAGAGTCCATTGCCGTTCCGTCCTCAATGCCGCAATGCGTTCTCCAATCTCAATATTCGAGCGCAAGCATAATCACCTCCATCTAAATTATACTTTTTACAAGAGGGTAATTTGCTTACAGCAAAAGAGTAATTCACGTCATTTCCGAAGATAAAAACACGTCATTCACATTGTAATTTATACCATTCACGACACAAGTGAAAACATTCTCTGTATTTCTGATATTATCCTCTTGCAAGGATGTAACACGGAATGTACATTCAGCAGACCTGGCCAATCCGCTGTCTGTAATTCTGATAAGCATCCTTCAAATCAGTCGACTGATCCCTCTTTCATGGTTGAGTAGCAAACTCAATCACATCACGACTACAAGGAGATGAAACTATGCGTCAGTTCATTCGTCTGTTTGCTTCCTGGCTCTATCGATACGGTAAGGCCAATGCGGGTATGCCTAGCATTCGCGGTTCTTACGAGGCTCCCGTACCCAAGGCTTTCCGTCACTGAGCACCTGGTTCACAGTAATATTCCTGACGCGAGTCTCACCTGCTTGTAAATCCCGCAACCACATTGCCTGCGATCATCACTCTCGTGAGGAATAATCCACTGAAACAGTACTTAGTATCTTCGCAAGAAGATAAATAATTCGCCGCAGGAGTCCTGATTTCATTTCCATGCAAGTAAAGCAGGCTGGCTGCATTCACAAAACTGGTGTCGGTTCTACTGAATAATCTCAAAAACACTATTGAGACTACTGTCAAGGTATAAGAAGGGAGAAATGAAGTATGTTCAAGAAACTGATTTGTCTTGCACTCGCAATCATGTGTGTGTGTGCGCGATGATGACATCTGCATTTGCGCTTACTGGTACGGTAGATGGTCCTCTGCGTCTGCGGAAGACCACCAGCAGCACTGCAACGATCATCGGTTGGCTGAAAGATGGTGATACGGTGACTATTACGAACACTGCTCCTGCGTCCGGCTGGTACGGTGTTACTGGCACCGCATACCAGCACAATGACTATACGGGATGGTGCAAAGAACTGTCCGGCTATGTTATGAGCAAGTATATTTACTAAGTTTCGCGCCGAGGTGTCCGCGTTTCGATGCGGACACCTCGGTTATCGGATGTTAGAGGAGGACGCCACAATGCGTAGAGCATTCAATTGCTTTTGTACACTTGCTATGGCAGCTACTTTATTGGTGTTGTCCTGTTGTGTAGCATCAGCAGAGATCCTATTCGATGCTGAATATCTTCGCACTTCGGGATTGCGTGAAGAAGGGATACAAACGATCCATTCTATATCGTATGTAGATAACACATTTGTTGCCTATTTGGATGATGAATCTCTGCGAACCTACCAAGCTGATGGCTCCCTTTTACTTTTTTGCAAACTTCCGGAAGTAGCCTTGAATCCATACATTCAACCAACAACTAACGAACTAAAGGATATTGTCACCAATATAGCAACTGACGGCACTGTTCTTTACGGTTGGAATGTCTACTCAGGGCAATTCGGTGTAATTGACAACAATGGGATCAATTGGGATGATGTGAGTTTGCAGATAGAGCATCTCCATCCATATGGAAGCATTGAGGCATACCGCATTGGAGCAAGTTATGTAAGAAATGGCACTTTATTCGTTTTTGCTTCCTTAACCGAATATTATGGGAAAATAGAATATTGTTTTTATGCTTATGATCTGCTATCAGGTCAAGAGAAGATTTATACGATTCCCGATGCCGTTGGAGTGTGTCCTGGTGACGATGATCAATTCCTCTTCCTGTGCAAAAATGAGAAAACCTGGTCGATAAGAATACTAAACACAACAACAGGTGATGTAGTTCCATATTCACTGGATATGTCTACATTTCCTGTCGATGCTATTATATGTGGATTGACGTATAGCCAAGAAGAGAACAAAATTTACTTTGCGTGTGATGGCACTGTCTATTCAGAAACAACCGCAGGATTGCCATTGGAAATTGGTTCTGTCAATACCAATGGTTGCATGAGTGAAAGTTCAGCATGGATTCTTTCGGATGGTCGTTATGCGTTATGTAGTATGATCGGCTTAAATATTGTTAATGTAGGATCAAGTGAGAAAGACCAGTCAAGTCTTGTCGTCCAGGGCACCGGACTTACGAAGACAAACGCACGTTTTCAAGCTGCTTATCCTAATACTGTTTTGAACTATATATGTGAAGATATATCCGCTAATGATCTGACAGTGCGTTTATTAACGCAAGATGACTCGATTGACATTTACAAATTACAGGCGGATTCTACTTATACAAGTATTAAAGAAAAAGGATTCTTTGCTCCCCTTTCAAGCAGTATGATTTTGCAACAGGAATGCCATGGAATTTCTTCAGACATTCTAGATATTATCACAGATGAAAAAGGCGCATTGGTTGCATATCCGGCCTCTTTGAGCATTATCACATTTGGTATCAATATGGCCTACTGGAATATGGTTTTCGGTGATCGTCCCATTCCCAGAACCATGGAGGAATTGCTGGATGCGTGGATCCTATTTGAAGATTACTATGCAGACGAATATCCTCTTTTGGATATGTGGTATGGTTTTGACGAAGAACTCTTATGTCGGAAAATCCTTGCGGATTATTTGCAATCTCATGTCGAGTCGATTGATGAACTAGCTCGAGATCCCTCTCTGCGGAGAGTGCTGGAGAAACTATCGCAGATTGCTGAATTACGGAAAGCACACCAGCGAACATTGTCTGAATGGACCCCAGAGGAGTCGGATGGAAGAGCAACCATTTTCAGCTTGTTTGGTGAGAGAGAAGCCATGTATCAAAGCCCGACATATTATCTTGAAACTCAAGAAAATATGGTGTATGGTATCTCAATGTTCAATTACTCACCGATATCACTCTCTTGGGCGGATGAAGCGTATCAGACAAATGCCTCTTTGACTGTGTATGTTATTAATCCACATTCAAATAACATTCCGGAAGCAATTAACTACATAGAAAGTGCATCGAATATGGATGTAAACCCATATCTGTATTATGCGATTCATCCGACGCTGCTGGAGCCTTATGAGAATCCTTCGTTCCAGTCGAAAATCGATACCATTATGGAAGATATGAAGTACATTGAGGAATTGTTGCAAAGAGATGATCTTGTTTATGCAGATCGCCAAGATTTAGAGGCAATGTTGGAATATGAGAAACGTATTATTCGAGAACAGGATCAGCTGAAATGGATGATTACAGCTGAGACAATTACAGAAGATCGTGTTTTGCTTGATCAAATAAATTACAACCATAATAATGTCTACCTAACAGCTATGAGAAGTTCGAGTGATATAGAGCAGTTGTGTAGTCGATATATAGGAGAAAATTTATCACTGGATATGTTCCTCAAGCAGCTCGCGATTAGACTTGATATGATTACTATGGAAACCCGCTGAAGGAGGGTATGAACGATGTGCAAATTGTTAAGGCGCATGTATACTTTAATGATAACGTTATGCATCCTGTTTGGCTCTACCGCAAGGGCTGAATGGAGTGAACCATTTGGTCAATCATTTGCTGATCGTTTTCAGTTGAGAGGCTTATCTGAAAGAATCGTTATATGTTCGGCTGTCGGAGCCGATAAGCTATATGCAATGAATAAGCGAGGAACTGTATATTCATATGATGTCTTGCACGATCAATATGCAGTTGTTGCTCAAGTAACCCCTTGGCCCTCTGTTGACATCGACAAGCCTTTGGTTATGCAGAGCACGGAAACAAAAGAAGCAATGTCAAATGCAGTTACCGATTTGCTTGTCGATGAAAGGAATGCTCTGTATGGTTTTAACAAAATGACGGGGACTTTCGGACCTATTGATGCAGAAGGTGTGCACTGGCAAAGTATTCATATGGATACATCTGCTTTCTTTGAGGCTGGTAGTGATTACCCCAATCTGGTCTTTAACCAGCCACAAATAATCGGCAATAGTTTAGAAGGTTGGGTCATTTCTGATATGGAAGGAGCGCCTCGTATTACTTTGGTTTCCTTATCTCTTGCCGATGGCAGTTGCTCAACGATCGAGATTGAGGGAGCTTATCAGTTATGTAAGTTGTCCAATAATGAACTTCTTGCACTGGTACTGAAAGAGAATGAAAGTATTGCGTTAGAGGTGTACGACAGAACTGGTCGGTATGTCGGTCAGTTCGAAGCCACCTTACCCTCAATCGGAATCGGGGAAGGTGTGACCGCTGTTGATTTGCAGAACATATTTGGTCCATTGGCATATGATTCATTTACTGATTCATTATACTTCATAGATAATACGCATTTGTACTGCAGTGTGGGGAGAGCACCGTTTCAGGTTGTTGATTCCAACGTACCATGGATGCCGCCGCTTGCATATAGTAAACTTCAGACAATCAATGGTGAATTCGTACTTGTGAATGGACAATGGTTGTGGAAATAAGAAGAACTGAAGTATAGGCGGATCATCAACGGACAGAGTTATGTTTGACACTTCTGACTTTGTCAAACAGATTGTGACAACTCAATAAATGCTATAAGAGTCATATCCCCCTACCGTGAATCCTCCAGTTCTTCTATCCCAAACCAGCGGTTACAGAGGGTGTGCTGTAGTTCGGGCGCAGTGTTACGACGAATTGTATCTAGTAAAGAGAATCATGTCTATGAACATAGGATCCCTATGCTACAACAATTCTTGAGCAGTTCAAGAAAAGCCGAGAATGATTTTAGTGCCTAATTGTGAGGATATAGAATGTTTCGAAAAGACAAACGCTTGTTTTTGTTTCTCTTTCCTGGGATCTTCCTGCTGATGATCTTCTATGTCATCCCATTTTTCAGCGGCATCAGTTACAGCGTAACGGACGGCAGCAAGGCCAATGCCTTTGTAGGGCTGAAAAACTATGAAGCCCTCTGGCAAAACAAAATGTTCCTTCTTGGCCTGAAGAACACATTGGAGCTGTCGGTCATCAGCGCACCGCTGCTCTGGGTTGCTTCCTTTCTCCTTGCGCTGATGCTGATGTCTATCCAACCCAAGGGAACCTTCTTCCGTTCAGCGTCTTTGCTGCCTTATCTGGCTCCGTCCTCTGCTATCCTGCTGGTCTGGCTGATTCTCTTTGACTATGGCGGACCGCTGAACCGCATTGCGGATATGATGGGCGTAGAGAGGGTCATGTGGCTGGAAAGTGCTGCGCTTCGGACGCCCATTATCCTCATGTTCATCTGGAAAAACCTCGGCTTCTGCATGGTGATCTTCCTGGCTGCGCTACAGACGGTTCCGCAGTCCCTGTATGAATACGCCACATTGGAGGGCGGTGGCTTCTTCACCAAGGCTTTCAAGGTTGCGCTGCCGCACATCATGCCCACCGCATTTCTGGTGTTTGTACTGGCATGGATCAATGCTTTCAAGATCTTCAAGGAAGTGTATGTCATTGCCGGTTCGTACCCGGACACATCGGTGTATACCTTGCAGCACTACATGAACAACATGTTCTCCCGTCTGGATTATCAGATGGTGACGGCTGCTGCCTATTCCTTTGCTGTGATCGTGCTTGCCCTGTTTGCTGTTCTGTTCATCTTGCAGCATCGGGCAGCGCAGTAAGGAGGATATATGAGAAAAAGACACATATTCCTCCGGAGCATCCTCAGCCTGCTGGCTATCCTGCTTTTGCTGCCGCTGGTGCTGACGCTGATCTATTCCTTCTGTTCTCCCGCAGAAATCAAGGAATTCATGGGAACACGAAATCAGTACGGAAAGCAGCTGATGGAGATCAAGCTGTCACCGGAGATGTTCTCTCTGGATCAATACTGGCGTGTGCTGATTCAGGACACCAGCATCCTGCGCTACTATTTCAACTCCATCATGTACACCGTGGCGATTCTGCTTGGACAGGCTGTGGTGATTCCCATGCTGGCCTATGCATTGTCCCGCTTCAGCTTCAGGGGACGCGATGTGATCGCCTTTGCAGTGATCGTGCTACTTCTGCTGCCATTTCAGGTCACGATGGTTCCTACCGTATTGACCCTTCGTTCCATCGGCTTGATGGATACCATGTGGGCGATCATTCTTCCGTCGCTGGCATCGCCCTTCTATGTGTTCCTGCTCAGGCAGAGTATGTTGGGCATCCCAAACGAGCTGTTTGAAGCGGCTCAGATCGACGGTGCCGATCCGATCCGCAGCTATTTCCACATCGCGCTCCCGGTGTCCAAGGCGATAATTGGTGCAGCCGTTGCCCTGTCCTTTGCAGATTGCTGGAACATGGTGGAGCAGCCGCTGGTTTTCCTGCCAAAGCGAGATGATCTGCATCCGCTGTCGGTGGCCTTCAATCAGCTTTCGCAGGAAAGCACCGGCATCGAGTTTGCAGGTGCAACGCTGTACATCCTGCCTGCGCTGATGATCTACCTATTCTTCCAGAAGGACATCATGACCGGCATTCAGCTGTCGGAAATGAAGTAAGGCGCAGCCTTATTGCAGGAGCGATTGCTTGCAATCGCCGAGCGTAGCCATCACCGGAGTTTATTTCCGGTGATGGCCGATAACGAAGTGAGGTTTGCACAATGAGAAAGAAAGCGCTAATCGGATTTGCTTCCTTAATCGTGCTGTTGGTGGTATGCTTCTTCTTTTCTGGCACGAGCAAAACGCTGACCACCCCCAGAGTAATGATTACCCAGCCAAAGCAGGGACGCCTGAAAGAAGAGATTGCCCTGACCGGCTACCTGACCTTCTCGGAAACCGAAGACATCACCCTTCCTGATGTGCCGGATAGTGTCACGCTTACGATTACCAAGATCAATGTTGCTCCCGGTATCTATGTGCAGGAAGGCGATGTGCTGTTTGAAACGCAGTTCACCGGCGCACAAACCATGATCGCTGCCCAGGAGAAGATCTACACCGACGCTCAGCTGGAATTGCTGGAACTGGAGAAAAACAACAACAATCTGCGCCTGCATCGCAACGATGAAAGCTGGCTTGCTGCCTATGACGCGCTTGTGCTGGCCTATGACGTCCGGCATACAGCACAGATCGCGCTGGAAGTGGAAGCACAGCTGCAGGGTGTCGAGCTGGTAAATGGGCATCTTCCTGACAGCGTTACAGATCAAACACTTCTGGCTCTGCAGTCCGCAGTGGATACTGCTGATCAGGATGTGCAGGCTGCGCTTGCCGGCATGGACAAGGCAGATCGCCTTGGTATTGCCGATGAAGCCTACCAGTATGTGATGAAGCGCAGGGAACTGGAAGGTCAAATGACCCAGGCGACGCAGCAGATTGTTACCCTGCGGACATTTGAAAGGAGCAGTAGCCAGATTTGCGCTACCCAAAGTGGCTATGTTACCGAGGTTCATGTGACTGTTGGACAGAGCTGGGATGGTCGAAGTGCTGCGCTAACCATGAGTGCTACTGATGCAACCATCCTGCTACGAGCCGATTCGACCAATGCAAGCCGCGCAATTTCCGAAGGCGCGGTAGTGAATATCAGTGGACGCTATGGTTCTGCCGTTAAGACTTCCGTCAACGCCGTAGGATATGATTCTATGGGCAATCCCTACATTGACGCCATCGTACAGCAGCGCGATATGACCTCTCTGGATACGCCTGCGAACCTGATGAGCAAGGGCATTACCATGCGGATCAACTATACCGCAGGAAGCTCTACCTACCTGCTGCCAGCAAGCGCAGTCCGTGGCAGCGGCGATCAGCGTTCTGTGTATACGCTGAAAGAAGTTAAAAACAGCTTCGGGCAGATCACCCTGATCGTGGAGGAACAGCCGGTAACTGTGCTGGACGAATCCGGTGATACGGTAGCTGTTACAGATGTTCCCGATCATGCGAAGATCGCCTATATGGAAGATCGGGCTATCGGCCCCGGCTCGGAAGTGATGGCCTATGACTGAGAAGAAACAAAAGATCAGCTTTCTGGGTATCTTCCTGATCGTTCTTGGTTTGTGTCTGATCCTTCCCGGATGTTTCCTGACTATGCAGGTGCCGGATCATTACCAGTACCTCGTTCCTGCCGGGGAAGTGAACGAAACATGGCAGGGAGCCTCAAAAGCTGTTGAAAGTCTTGCCGAGATGGTTGACGTCGCTTCTGTTTCTGGCAGGAGGCAGAATATCCAGCTTCCCGGCGTCAGGGAAGAAGTCAATATCACGCTCTATGCCATTGATGCCTATAACGCCGATCTTCACCATGAAACCCTGATTGAAGGGCGGCTTATCAGCGAGGGTGATGTACTCAAGCAGCGCAATGTCATTGTCATCGACCAGAAGACAGCCTACACTCTGTTCACCGGTGCAGATGCTATTGGAAAGACGATCACAGTCGATCATGTTGACTGGACAATCGTCGGCATCGTTTCAAAGAATGTTCGCCTGGGCGAAACCACTGAAGGAATCGCGTATGTCCCGATTACCTCTGTTGCTGTGCAGCATCTCCCAATGGATACTGTGGAGATCCGCTTGTCCGCAACTGAGGGGACAGGGAGAGCAGCTCTGATTCAAACGACCCTTGAACAATGGAACTCAGGCGGCAGTTTCCATGCACTTGAGCGCGAGAAATATGCTGCCTTCATGCCTCTGCGCTGGGCTGTCATTGTGATCAGCCTGATCTGCACCATCACTCTTTTCCGCTGGTTCTTGAAATCGGTCAAAAAGCATTACCTGATCTACCAGCACAAGCTGGAAACCCATTATGCCCGCCAGATCATCGTCTGGCTTATAGCGGTTATCCTCCTGTTGCTGCTGACTGGCTGTGCGGCTGCTGGCCTGATGATGTTCACCATGAAGCTCATCACGGCACCGGCGCTGATCTTTACGGATTGGATTCCTGAGAACCCTGTGAGTATCACTTCCTATGTGACCCGCTTCTGGGCAGTCCATCACGGAAATGCAAGAGCGATCCAGCATATCTCCCGTGAAATGAGCATCGTCATGCTCGCCTCTTGGCTGATTCGCTGGGGAACAATTACTACCCTTGGTGGGTGCTTGATTACAACGAATAAACGGAGGAACACAACATGAAGAAGCTGTTTGCATTCTGCATTGCTTTGATGCTGGCCATCCTGCCTATGGGCGCAGCAATGGCTGAAACGATCATGATCTATGGTACTGTCATCAATACGCAGCCGCAGTCCGTTGTCTGTACAGCTGATGGCACGATTGAGCAGGTCAATGTGACTGTGGGTGATCGGGTTACTGGCGGATCAGTCATTGCTACTGTTGAAACCAACAAGGTGTATGCAACTACCGATGGTACTGTGTACCTCTTTGGCGAAGCTGGGGATAAGGTGTCTGATATCACGGCACAGTATGGTGCAGTTGCCTACATTTCTCCGGCACAGCCCTATACCATTACTGCTACTGCTACTGATCGAAACGGTCAGGCTGTCAGTGTGGTTCCCGGTGAAACGGTCTATCTGCGCTGCTACAAGGATGGCAAGCACACCGGCGTTGGTATTCTTGCAAAGCTGGAAAAAGGCAAGTACACCGTTGTCGTGACCGAAGGTGAATTCGCTACCGGCGAGACGATCTCCATCTATCGTGATCCTGCCTATACCGATCAGTCCAGGATCGGGCGAGCAAAGGTTACGATTGCTGATATGGTTGCCTGCCAGGGGGACGGCTATCTGGTCAAGTTCCATGTGCAGAACAGCGCGACGGTTGAGAAGGGTACACTGCTGTATGAAACGATCACTGGTTCTTTCGCTCCGGGCAGTGCCCAGCACGACAAGGTTGTAACTCCCACCAACGGCATTGTTTCTGCTGTCTATCAGAAGGCAGGTTCTCAGCTCACTGGTGCGGCCCCTGTACCTGCAACGACACAGACCACGGCTGACAAGAAGACGTCCGATAAGGATACGACTACCAGCACCACAGCGCCTGTTTCTTCTTCCACTGCACACGTGATCGCAGAGATCTACCCGGATTCCAGTCTGCGAGTTGTGGCCTACGCTCCTGAAAGTGTGCTGAGTGAGATCCATGTGAATGATACGGTCTATGTTAGCTGCCAGTACATTGAAAACATGGCCGAGCCTGTGGTCGGTACGGTTGAAAAGATCTCCCGGATTCCTGCACCCGAAAAAAGTGGTGTCGAAGCGCAATATGCGGTGTATGTGACTGTTTCTGATTCAAGCAGCTTCTATTATGGGATGAATGCTATTGTTACTACTGCAGAAGATAATTGATGTATTCATGTGGTGTTGCTATGTAAAAACTTGATTAGCCTCTATGGATTTCATGAATCTATAGGGGCTTTCTCTTTGAAAAATGATTCATTAGGTGGAGGGTATTGGCTATGATTATATTCGATGGGAAGAAGTAAAGCCTTCGTGCGACAAAAGAACGAAAAAAACTAGAACGGTAGATGCCTCAAAAACACGGGCGTAGCATTTTGTTGCAAGTTGGCATCACGGCTTCGGACAACGAGAACGGGTGTGATATAGTGGAGGGCTTAGATAATCTATGTGGAAGTAATGCTGCCTGCAAACGCTCCGCCGGAATACGCTGACCGGAATCTGCTCTGGAACAGCGTCGAGTGGAACGAAACCAAAGCTAACGCCCAGCTTGCCCGGTCGATTGAGTTGGCACTGCCTGCCGAGTTGAACCATGAACAAAACATTGCACTCATCCAGAAATATGTGCAGGAGAACTTTGTTGGCAGGGGCATGTGCGCCGATGTCGCCTTTCATGACAAAGGTGATGGCAATCCACATGCTCACATCCTGCTGACCATGCGTCCATTAACCGAAGATGGCAAATGGGGCGACAAGAGCCGGTTGGAATATGTCCTTGATGCTAACGGCAACCGCATCCCTGCCAAGCAGAAAGGTCGCTGGAAAACACGAAAGGTATGCACAAGCGACTGGGATGACCGTGGCAATGTAGAGCGCTGGCGAATCGCCGCTGCTGATGCCATCAATATAGCCCTGCGTGAAGCTGGATTCACGCAGGGCTTTGTTGATCCCCGGAGCTATACAGATCAGGGCGTGCAGCGCATCCCCATGGTACACGAAGGGCCGGATGCCCGTGCCATGGAGAAGCGCGGCATTCCCACGGAAGTCGACAAAAAGAACCGGGAAATCCGTCAGCAGAACAAGCTGCTGATCCAGTTGGAGGCACGACTGGCCCGACTCAACGCATGGGCGCAGTATGAGAAAAAGAAGGATGAACTGCTGGCCGCCCAAGGCGAGGATGTGTCCAGGGAGAGCTTGCGGTTTAAGCTCGCGTCCAACATCCTTGCATCCAGCGTACAGCCCAATCGCAAGGATCACCGTTTGCGCGATAGCACGGGCCTGTTGTCCATCATGCAGGAGTACAACATCACGGATGCTGCGTCCTGTCTGGCTGCAATTCAGACGGTCAACACGAAGTTCTACGGTCTGAAAAGCAAGCGGAAGGAGAACCACGATCTCACGCTTGAGCTGACTGTCCGGATCGAATCCTATGAAAAGTGGAAGAAATACCAGAAGCATTACCGGACATGGGAGAAGCTGCCGGAGGCAAAGCGCGTTGGCTTTGAACGAAAGTATGAGTATGAACTGCGCCAATACAGACAGGCGGCGTCTGTCTTGCGCCGCTGCCAGGATGACGGCGAGAAGATCGACTACAGGGGCTGGAAGGCGGCTCAAGCCTATCTGGACAAGGAACGCTTCATGCTGGATTACCAGCTGGAAGATATGAAGGAGGAAGTGCGTCGGCTGGAGGTTGTGAAGCGGGAGTTCATCAAAGAAAATAGACAGATGAGACTAGAGAGATATGGGAGATGAATAAAGAGGACGATCTGCTTGCAGAATTACACATTCGACAAAAAACAGCACTATGTAACCAAAAGTTCTTCTGTGGCGTGCAGTTTTGCTATGTACATGTTCTATATATAATAAGCTTATAGATTTGTTGATACACCATAGTAGATTGCACTAGTATCAGATTCTATATGACAAACTTCTTTTTTCACGAAAAGAACTGTGGAATACTAAGCAGAAAAAAACAAGATAGGTTATAGGAGGAGAGACGATGCGCTTCTTACACATTTCAGATTGCCACTTTGGATTTGAAAAGAGTACTGATGCACAGGCTCAACGTGATAACTACATGGAGAGTCTTTTGCAACAAGTGAGGGAGATCGCCGCTGATACTCCTGTGGACTATCTTTTTATTACGGGCGATATTGGTTGGAAAGCGCAGAGTGCCGACTACGATGTTGCTTTGATGTACATAAAGAAGCTTATTGAAGCATGTTGTCTTGATACTCAGCATGTCTTTGTCTGTCCCGGAAATCACGATGTTGATCGAAATGCGATCGCTGACAAGGCATTTCCGAATGAGCAATGCGAAGCTAATGCATGGCTTACAGTAGAGCGACTTGATCGTTATTTGACCCCCGGTTTTTCAAACTACATAGAGTTCTGCAAGAAACTAGAACTGCCACAATATCAAATTGGTGAGCACGGCAACTATTTGGTAGGCATAGCAGAGACGAGTGATCTGCGGGTAATCTCATTGAACAGCTCTTGGTATGCACAATCAGATGCTGTAAAGGACAATATGTGGATTGGTGCAAACTTCCTACAAGTAATACAACAAGATACTCGTAGGGCGCAACAGGCCATGGAAAATGAAATCGATAAGCATCAAGGCTCTGAAAAGCTCACTGTTGCACTTATTCATCATCCGAGTTCAAAATGGCATGAGGATGAGACTGCCAATCTTCCAGGCAAGGTTAATGTCCTGCGAGAGCTTTGTAGCATGAGCGATATTATTTTGACTGGTCATACCCATGAAATTTCATGTGATTTGTGGTATCACGAAGGAACAGTCATCACAGGAACCGGTGCTGTATACAATGACCACACATATAATAACTCATTCTATGTGTATGACCTAACACCCAGCTGTCCGGAGCGTACACAGTTCTACCTGTTTGCAAACAGATGGGCTCGCGGAAAAGCGGAAATGCTGCGAGGCTATAGGTTGGACAGTAAACTACAAGTTAATAACCAGAGTAAAGCTGTTGATTCTGGTGTCTTTTCTCAACAAGAATTCGATAGAGCTGTGTCCGCCATCTCTTTCGAATCTGTAGATGAATGTGTTAAAAAATGGTTTCTGCAAGACATCTCTCATGGATATCCTGTTTATAGAAATATTCAAAGCAACGAGCGCGTCCTACGCTTCCTAAAACAATTTGTGTTTTACGAGAATAAGGAGGCACTAATTGACGACCTTTTCGATAAATGTATTGAGCAGATTCGTAATAATGAAGTTGTCGTTCTGCGAGGAGCACAAGGGACAGGAAAGTCGACGGTTATCTCATTGCTATATATAGCAACACTCAATAGCTATCGTAATGGAGAATTAGATGCGTATCCGCTTTATGTCGATATTCACAAGTATATGATCGCTGATAGATTGGGAAATATGGGAGATTTCTGTGATGATCTTAGTAAATTAGCATCATTGCTTGAGAAAAACGGAGAGAATCAAAAATATGTTGTGTTTATTGATGGTATTGACGAATATGTGAGTGGATCTGAAGAATACGAAAGTGAGATTTATAACAAGATAGTTCGAAACTATCAAGATAAAATCGTCCTCTGCATTGGGACAATTGAGGACGTTGGTCAAAACAGATTGGCTGTAAGTCAGTTCCAGAACTTTATTGATCAGGATAGCATAATAATCGAAACACGAGCTGCTCAAGTACAAGTTGAGAAAATTGATGAGCTGGTTGCTAGAGTTGCTGGAGCTTTTGAGCAGAAATTGGGGCCGAGACAAGAAAAATTCTTAAAGAAATGGATTCTGCAATACAGCAATGGAACAATTGACTATCGCACTATTCTGATGCTATATCGAATTGTCATAAATGATGAAACGAGTGTAACTCGCTCATTAGCGGCTAATTTGAAAATCTATCTCATTAGCAAGCTGTCGGTTGACCATAAAGACTTCGGCAGGTTGGCAATGAATGCAGTTAACTACATGCTTGGCACGCAACTGAAGCCTAATACAAAAGGAAATATCTCGCAGGGAATGATTCTGCATCGCGACAAGCTCATTCGAGATTATCTCTTGTCTTACTACTTTGTTGACCGTGTAGAGCATTGCGAATCTATTGGACAGCAGAAGAAGCGAAGAGCGATGTGTCAGTGGAATGTTGTATTTCCCAGAACTGTATGCAGATTTATTCGAGATTTGATGGAAGATAGTAACGAAAATCACTTGGAAACACTTGCAGACATGTATGTTGATTCTTCAGAAGAAATGAAGAGCAATATTTGCTTCTTGCTTGGACGTCTTCATGAGAATGTTAATGAACAAAGAGCAATGCTGAGAAAATACATACAGAAAGTAGATCGCAAAAAATCCTTTGCTTTGTACAAAACAATAATGATAAGTCTTATATGCCTTCGTGACGTAGATGCAGAGACTGAGTATATCAATCTACTGATTAATTGTACCGAGTATGCAAAGGATCACTTGCGATTGCATTGCAAGTATTACTATGACAATTGTGAGTACATTAGCAGTAGAGGACGATATGAGTATACACCTCATGAAGTGCTAAGACTTGTAGTAAACAATACGAAGAATAGTATCTTGAATGGTATCAGGAGAGGGTGGGAAAACCAGATTCTTCATCACCGTTATAGCATCTCATTGCTTACAGACATTGTAACGTTTTATACTGCCTTGCTGTCGCTAGGCAAGGACTGTATGAAGAGGGATTATCTCGAAGAAGTAACAACGGTATGTATGACCATTCAGAACAGTGACTTGATTCCGGTCGAATTGAAGAGCTATGCGCAGAATGTAACCTTTGCATATGAACTGCAACAGAAACCGATTCAACTATAACCTGCAATAAACGTGAAAATCATGGAAGGACAAGCAGTTGTTACTTGAATCAAAGCCTTATCTACCTCACCCTTATTAACTTCATTGAGTCAGTATGTAATAATGCTCCATTAACTCAGATGCTCCAATTGCGTCATGACCTTATATCTAAAGTTAACCAATTCCGCGAGTACTATGATAATCTTCTTCAGCGGCTTATAGTAATGTAATTCTGCCATAATTTATTCAAAGCCATGGAATGGTGATAAGAGTCGAATTTCTGTAACCGTCAAATCCTCCCGCACCTACCCCACATCATCCGTTCCCCTGACAATA
>JBJDYH010000031.1:0-4566 GCA_051867135.1 Faecousia sp.
GAAAAGACGCTAACGAAAAAGAGAACAAAAACAGCATAAAAGCAAAAAGAAAGTACCCAATTCGCAAGGAATTAGGTACTTTTCTTATGTCTTGCATGACCAATTTAGATACACGCTGAAAATGAGCGATTTCAAGGGTTAGAGCGTTTTTTCGCTGTTTCAGGCATTATTTTTTTGCCCATTATGCCCAACCAGTGCTGATCAGAGCATGTTTTAAGAGTGACCAAAATAGATACAGCCTTTTTACATAAAAGACGATCCGATGATTTTTGATGGTTGTGACGCAGTATTAACTAATCTATCGAGACTTTTCGCCCCAGAGTTGGTCTGAGGTTTTGTATGTTTTAGGATTAGATGAATCGAAGAAAAAATCTTCTTGCTCAGGCAGAATGGTAATATTCTGATTGCCACAAACAGGGCAGAACCGAGCTGCGCATCCACTCATTTTCAGAGAAGCGGCACAACCCCAGGTATGGCAAATGACACGCATACCTTCCAACCTCCTGCAAGATTATTTCAAATAATTACGATCAAGCAATGCAATGGAGCGCTTTGTCGGCGCATAACCATACTCGTACAGTTCGCGGAAAATTCGAGGAATTTTTTTGAGTCGGAAATTCAGATCCTGAAGATCAAATGCCGAAAGGTCTAAGTGGGATATATCCAACCATTCGCACAGATCATTGTACTCGGGAGCCATCTTATTCAGCAACACATCGCGAATATGTTCGAGACCAGCAGGTCCACCAGAATCCTCGATGATTCCAAAACCATCGCCCTCCATCACACGAGGAAGTTCCCTGCCTGGAAGATCTTTGTCTTCAAAAACTTCTTCAAGCTTTAGGATGACTTCCCAGCCATCGCCATAGTCGTAGAAGAAGTGAAATACAGTATTACCCGAGCAAGTGAACCTGCGGAGAGTAGTGTCAGTTGCATCATACTTATGACTCTCCATTACTTCAGGGAAGGAATCGCTCCCTTTAATTTCGAAGCGTAATACTTTATCAGGATTGCTCTTGAAAGCAGGGACGTCATCAGGCATGTTCTCGTTCACTGAATATTCGATGTGGAAAAGATGGTTCGCTTTCATCTCAAACAATGTCATTGTAATATAACCAAGTTGAGCAAAGGTAATATTCCCCGCCACTTGGAAACGACGCCAGATTGTTGGCTTGTAATCTTTCAACTCGGCGTGGAACTGATAGATTGGTTGGCTTGCCATCGACTTTTCCTCCGTTACTCATTTCGGATGTGCGTTATGTGCCATGTCTGTAACGCAATCAGGGATTTGACGGTTTGATTTCCCAAAATCATATAGGTAATAAGGGTACTGTGCTTATATTTTATTTTACCATACCATCAAAGCCTTTGTACAGATACCGGGTTCGAAAGTGGTGACCTATTCAACCAGCATACCTTGTAAGTTGCTGAACTCATGAAGATTTTCGCTTTTTGAGGGATGGTTTTTCCTTAACGGATTGTTCGCACTGCCACGCTTCAAATGCCCGGACATTTTCTTCATGCGAATAAAACTCTTGGATGTGAGGAAGTAATGATGCAGCCAGCCCTCTGAGTGCCCACGGATCGGGCTCAACTTTGTCGAGGTTATAGTTTTCTTCGCCTGTGACTATTCCGTCCTCATCAAAGCAAACGATACTGACAGGCAATCCGTGGAATTTTTCACTCATTGTCGTTCTACCCCTTAATGAATTATTTCGCTTTAGCTTGAAACTCAGGTTTTTTTGACTCTCCAGAAGCCTATTTATGAGGAGTTCCTCCCGCGAAACTGTTCCATTAAATTCCCGCTCCACCTGATACACCACATTTCCGAGCTTGATTTCAACTGCTTCCTTGCTCATCAAAAGGACTCCTTTAAGACCGAGGCCGGGGGAACCAGCCCCGGCCTCTATGTGGGTTAATTTGTCATGTTAAATTTTGGTTTTGCCATCCTGCAACGCATAATCCAAGCAGCAGGACAGAAGACAAACACCCCCTTCCTGGCTACTTGAGAATCTCTGGCACTTCATCCGGAAAGTTCTCGGCAAACCATCGGAACGGTATAATGACCATTTCATCAAGGCCACTTTCCGTTATCACAAAGCCAGTGTTTTCTTTATCAATGCGTTCCAAGATTTCGTCCAGCTTTTCGACGAGCAATGATTGTTCGATGCGTTCCATTTCGTCCAGCGGTGGCAGTCTATGTTTCATTTCGGTGCCATCCTTACTTCATTTCCATAGTAAAATCTCTATGAGCCTTCGGAGCCTGTTTTTGATGTAGCGCGACCAGGTTATGTAGATTTTCATCCAGACCAAGGTTTTCGTCAGCATTGTCGAGAACAAACTGAGTGAGTTCTTCCAGTGTATCGCTTCCCGGATTCCTCTCTAAATGTTTTTGCAGCATGGATGCAATTCCGGCAGCTACTTTTCGATTCATACCAGCCTGATTCCTTTCTTGAGCGATTCGCTTTCTTCGGGAGATACAGGGACTGGCTTCAATGTGCCAGTTATGTAATCGTACAGAGCTTCAGGCTCTTTCAAGCAATATTTCAGAGTGTAATCTGCTTCCCATACATCAAAGTCATCGGTCGCCTCATATAGCCACCATCCAATGTAATCATACTGATCATTGACGGTTTCTTTCAGGACATCTCTAAGCGCCAGCAGGTATTTGTTTTCAACGCCGAATACGAAGTGACCATCACCGACCAGGTTAAGGGCATTGCTGAACTGTTCGTCAGTAGCCTCCTGCTCCTTGATCATCCGAAGTGCATTGCAGAAGACTTTCTTACTTATCATCGGTGCCATCGTTCTCCAGGAGATCCTGTTCCTCTTTCCACTTTTTGAGGAGCTCAATCGCATGGTCTTGAGTTTTCGGATCAGCACAGTATTCGAAGAACTGCACAACAGCATCTTCCGGTGTTAGGCCATAAGGCTTTAGGACTTCGGCCACCTGTGCCAGAAGTTCCGCGTCGACCTCGATTGTGATTGTTACTTTGCCATCATCCATCATGCTATTTTTCCGCTCCTTCCGCATTATTGTATTGAGGCTCCTCTGAATAGAAGACCTGCATGTCATCTAATCTGAGACAGGCCAATCTGCCGAGAACGCCTGACCACGGGTCGCCCATATCGGGGAGCATACATCCGCAATCTATTCCAATCCAGCTTTTTACATCCCATATTGCCATGGGATTGTCGTACTGGAAATGAAATGTCGGTGTGTGTCCGAAGATTACTATCCAGTCCTCCAGAACCGGGAAGTCCTCGAACCGCTTCCAGACAGCGAATTCACGTTCGCTGTTATATCCGGAGCCGTAGTTCTCGTACAAGTCCACTGGTGCTGCGTGAGTTAGAATGAACTGCCTGCCATTCACGGTCAGCTCCACATTGACAGGTAGCTTGTCCAAGTATTCGAAAATTTCTTGGCGCACGGTTTTCTTTATTCGTTTCAGATAATCATGCGTAACCTGACCGCCATTCCGGTACCACAAGGACTGTTTGCGGTTGTAGTAATTTTCAGGCCAATCCTCATCTGCAGGGGGCGGATAGTAGAGAGCGTCCATCATCATTAACTCGTGGTTGCCCAGAAGCATTCTGACATTTGGTGTTGCCATGAACTGACGTAGGATTTTGATGCCGTCAGGGTTTCGGTCTATCACATCCCCAAGGATATAGAGCGTGTCCTCGGGCTGAAGATTGATTTGTTTCATGATGGAATCAAAGCGCCGCTTCTGCCCATGGATATCGGACATTACATAAATCATGGTGTTCCACCTCCTTCTTCGCAACACGAACAATTACCACACTTTAAGGGAAATAGCTATCAAAAGATTACGGCTCGCAGAAAATGATATGATTTACCAGGTTTTAACCCATCAATTTCGAGGGGTTACCTTCCCCAAGGAAGGCCGAAGTCTTTGCGTTTAATCTTGCACCGGGGTTCTCCGTCTTTCCAGAAGACGATACCCTCAATCTTATGGGCTTCCAGATAAGAGCGAATGCCTTCGAAGCTTCGTTCCAGTTCAACGATATCCTTCCCATGGGGTTTGAGAATATCGGCATCGAGGTTATATGGATTCGTTCTGAAATGAGGACCGATGGCCTCGTAAGTTCCATCGGGTACGGTGCCTATCCTGTCATACGCATCCCAAAACCACTTGTCGCCGGGTGCGGACCTGTCGCAAGGCAACCAGCAAGGCCAGTGGCCGGTGACCGGGTCTGCTTCCTCCTGACACTTGATGGCGTTGGGGGGAACAGGTTTTCCGTGCTTGGCATCGTATCGCTTATAGAAGATTCCATTGATGACTGCGCAGCAGGAACCATCCCACTTTATGGTGGCAACACCCTCACCAGCCATGACCCATGCAAGATCCGGGCTGACATTGGGCAGGACTCGGACAAGTCGATGGTTTTCGAATTCTCGTTCAAAGAGAGTTGGGATTTTTTTCATTCGCAATCCTTTCTGATGCTATATCATCTTTGCATTCATCGAGCCATTCCTCAATCGAAATAAATTTTTCATGTTGCCCGATATTGCCTGCACAAGCATCACAATAGGGACTGATC
>JBJDYH010000032.1:0-4544 GCA_051867135.1 Faecousia sp.
GGACACTGGTTAGCGCAGTAATAATTACACAGACTGGGCTGGCGATATTTTTCTGCCATAACCAGAACCTCGTCCGGATGCGGTAGCGTCCGCTCGTTTTCTATTTTCTCGATTCGTTCCGGGGAAACCGTAATCAGCAGTTCACTTGCTTCTTCACGGGTAAGCGCAAGATTTTCCCGGGTTGTCTGATAAATGTTCTTATTCTCTCTTGTTGATCTCCGCGCCATGGAATCGAACCTCTTTCCGCTTTCAATAATTACCCATAATCAACCGCCAAAGTATTTCACCCGCACTGGCCGGTCTGTTACGGATGCTCCTGCACCATTGCGAACAGACTTTTTTCAGTTGATCTGCACTTACTATATCACATCCAAGAATTACACACAAATACTTCGAAGC
Organism: Faecousia sp.; assembly: GCA_051867135.1. Lineage (GTDB taxonomy): Bacteria > Bacillota > Clostridia > Oscillospirales > Oscillospiraceae > Faecousia. The sequence goes on from JBJDYH010000032.1 coordinate 400, forward strand.
AATCTTAAAACTTTTTTATATTTCTGATAATGAAGATACCACGCGGTTACCCTTCAATAGGCAATTGAGATACATGAACCGAGAATCGCTGAACATGGATTGGATCTCTTCAGCGGATCCGCGAGCTCGAAAAGTCCTGCTCATGCTGTGCTTTTTCAACATCGTGAAGAAAACCAGCGTTTCTTTACGCACCGCGTAAACCTCTACAAAATAGCTCATTCAATTGAGAATCAAGTTTCTATATACTAAAGAAACTGTACTAATTTGGTAGAGGTGTACTACATGGATATCAACATAATTGCAATGGGGCAGAGAATCCGCTCAAGCCGCAGAGAAAAGAATATCTCCAGCGAAGTTCTGGCAGAAAAGATTGGTATTGCCGTGGAGTCATTGTGGCATATCGAAAATGGTGCCAGAAATACAAGCCTTCAAACTCTGTGTAACATCGCTGAAGCTCTTGATGTTTCTGTTGATTACTTGCTTGGCAGATCGGATACTCCCGCTGACGCTATCGTACGGGGCTGCGCTTCCGCAAACAATCTGACAGAAGAACAGGCAAAGACTCTCATGGAACTGTGCCAGAGCATGATTCCCATCATCAAAAAGAAGATTTGATTCTAAGCTGCCGAGTCTGACTCCCGGCAGCTTCTTTTTTTCAACGACAGCTTTCGACTGATTTCGATACTACGTCCTTGGTATACTGTACGCATGAGGTAAGCCTCTACGATATAAGTATACAGGAGGAACATAAAAAATGAAAGTAAAAGATTTACTTAACGGGATGGAAAAACGGATATTCGATGTCAATTACCTGGCGGACATCTGCACGCTCTACGTCCAAAGGGATTTTGCTGACATCGAAAACGCATTCAATGCTGGAATGGACCGACTTCATGCGGTACTCACAGAGGATCAGAAGAAGCATCTTACGGAATTGGAAGAAGCATACATCGCCCGTCGTACCTATGCTGCTCAGTATGGCTTCAAGTGTGGACTTTATGGTGCCTTCCAACAGCATTTCGGCGGTGCCGATCCCAGCGATGGAGGCTTTCAGGAGCTGGTTTGCGATGATCTGCTGAAGCAACCCAAGATGCAGCGACACCATGAAAATTTCCAGAATATCGAGCTGTGTAACCAGATCGACGCTGCAATCATGGACACCCTCTCTGAAGAGGATCAGGAACACATGATCTCCGTTGCCTGCGGCTGGCAGCAGCGGGTGTACAGCGCAGCATTGGACGGCTTTTACTGCGGCTACCGTGCTGCCTATGATATCATGGAAGCCATTGATCCGCTGGTGAAAGTGCGCTGTATCGATAAGATCCTGACCATGGAATATCATCTGGGATACATTAAACCTTACAGCGAAGTTGAAAGGCACTCCGAACCAACTGCAGCATAACTTCATAACATATGATGACATTTTTTCATAAAGAACGGTCCATGTAATTTCACCGGACAACCCTCCTTTGGGGATACCTATTCAGAGTAACTTTCCCCTTCCATTATTTATGGGGGTGATATCCTCCCAGGAAAAATAAACCGAACCCTTCTCCCGAAGAAGTAAGGCTCGGATTGTTTGCGGGAGCGGCTTCCTACTCCAGGATGCCGCTCCCGCAGTTTATCCATTCATCGAAAATTGGCTGAGCGGTTTCATTTCAAAACATGCATCTATTTCACTGAAGCGGACGATCTGATTGAAGTCTGCATTTACAACACGGATTTGAAAAAACGGCTGGCAGCATTCGCATGGAAATATCCCTCCGAATGCCGCCAGTTGGATGACGATGGAAATGGTTGTGTGACTTACGAAGTTCGCAAGGGTCGCTTGAGTTTTCGGCGACACCGCCGTACAGCGAGGAGCGGAAGAAAGCAGCGAGTGAGGCCGCAAAGAAAAACGCAGAGAATTTAAGGAGAATGGCGAAATGATGACTGGAAATCAGAATATAAAGCCACAGGAACAGTCTTTTATTCCATCGGATACTCTGTAAAAGGACGCATTTCCAGATTTAGATGCTGATACGAAGCGATGACCTCCATGGCTTCCTCTTCCCGGACGGTTCTGCCTTCCTGACCGGCTTGTGCACGACCCCAGTACAGGGTATAGGGATCACGGACGATTTTCTCGACAAACTCAGGGCCGTTCGCGCCACATCGATAGAAACCATAATACAGCCCCTGATCTGCCTGTTCTTCTTCACATTTCTCCAGAATTCCGCCTGCGCAAATATAGGATATATCGCTTGCGTACTGCTTTAAGTCACCATCCTGAATGGTAAAAATACGCAGACTCGCGGTATCCTGGCCGCTCCCAGGCTGACAGGTAATCAGTTCCTCGATGCTGTCCCCATTTAAGTCCATCAGCGCATAGGTATAGTTTTTGGCATTATCATAACGTACCAACGCTTCTGCAATATACTGGGCATAAGGGTCGGAATAATCCATGCTTACGGGAGGCTCACCGAACCGTTTTAAGGGGAGCCAGCGGAACTCGACCCGGGTGTAAGAATCCAGAATATTCTGAGCTTCTTCCTCCGTTATCTGCTTCCTGTTTTCTGTATAGGCACCATCTTTTGAATGCAGATACCATGCACCATCTGAGGCATCCTGGGAAACACCCGTGATGAAGGAGGCTGAATCTGCATTTGCCTGATAGAAGTAATGCTGATACATTCCCAAATCTTCACAATAGACTTCAAAAACATTCCCTTCACACGGCTGGAAGCGTCCGATAAAGACCCCGGTATTGGTGAGGTCAAAATACTTGTAAGACTGTCCGTCCTTGATTGAGAGAATATCCAGGCTGTTAATTATCAATTCTTCAACACCGTCGCCATTCACATCATACAAAACATAGGACACACTTTCCGGATTTGGTACGGTTCCCAGACGGTATTCCACAAATTCCTTGTAACCGGCAGCATACATGGCTTCGTGTTCTGCACGGGCCGCTGCTCGTTCTGCTTCGTATTGATGAAGCGCGTCTGCTTTATATTTTTCTACCTGCTCCATAGTGGTGGGCTGCGGTTTGACAGACAGATCGAACAGCTCCGCGAATTGCTGCAAGGCAGTCTGTGTCATTGGAACCTTTTCGCCGTCCACCCAGATAACCGGGTCCAGATAAATGGAAATAAACGCATCCGGCAGGTTCGCGTAAATCCGGGCAGTTCCCTCGCTCAGAACCAGCAGCACTTTTTTTCCGTCCTTGCGGGTATAGTCCCATTGGGTATAGTCGATGGATTCCAGCATGCCGCCGGTTATGGGATCGAAATAGTCCTTCAGAGAATACCGGTAGCTGGCAGAGCCCCGTTTCCATTTCCAATCCCCCATGTCCATGCTGATGTACATATTCAGATCAAAGGTTCCCTCCAAATGGAAATCTCCATCCCAATATTCTACCTGAACATCAGGATCGGTTTTAACCAATCCTTTCAGCCCAAGGGAGTTCAGTAGAACGCTGCTTTCATAGTAGTTGAGGGGTATGTAGCTTGACAGCAATTTCAGATGATACTTATTTACAATTTCATCCAGCTTGTCCACCATTTCCTGGCTGTAACAGCCGTAGGTGAGATGATAGTTGTCCGGCAGTTCCCATTCGCTTCCTGTCCCATCTGCTTCGATTAAAATCGTCCCATCCTGATCGTATGTGTTCGTAAAGGTTACCCATTCGGTAAGCGCCTCCATATTGGTTCCTTGCAAAGATAGCATAATAATCGGTTCCTGACTCTCCACAGGAATTACATTGCCATCCTCATCATATTCCGTTGGAATATAAAAGCTATATTCTCCAACTTTCAGATTTTGCATTCTAAGAACATAAACAACAGCACAGCCAACGAGAAGCAGCATCAATGCAATCACCGCAGCGATCAGCCATACCTTCTGCCCGGACAGCCGCTTGATCTGTGCTTTCTGTTTCCCCTGACGGAATTCTTCTGCACCGATTACAAAAGAATCCTTTACGCTTCCAAAGCCAACCAGCAAATCTATCGCTTTCATACATATCCCTCCTCGCTGAGTTTCTTCCGCAGTTTCCCACGCAGCCGATGGAGCATGGAAGTCACCTTGCTCTGGCTAAAGCCGGAAACCTCAGAAATGGTCTGGATGGAATCCAGATACCAGTACCGGCACAGAAACACATTCCG
>JBJDYH010000033.1:0-4539 GCA_051867135.1 Faecousia sp.
ATCGCGGCGAAGCTGGAGGCGGAGGGCCTGCGGCCCGACGTCATCACCGTGGACCCGCCCCGGAAGGGCCTGGCCCCCGAGGTCATCGCCTCCGTGGCGGCCATGGGGCCCAGGCGGGTGGTGTATGTTTCCTGCGACCCCGCCACCCTGGGCCGGGATGTGAAGATTTTCCGGGAGCTGGGCTATCAGCCCGCCAGGGCCTGCGCCGTGGATATGTTCCCGGGCACACGGCATGTGGAGACGGTATGTCAGTTAATTCTGAGAAAACCCGTAGTACATGTCAACATAGATGTGGATGTGGAAGAACTGGTGCAGGACAAAAGAGGGCTGGCGACCTATGAGCAGATTAAAGCGTATGTGCTGGAGCATACCGGTCTGAAAGTCAGCAGCCTGTATATTGCTCAGGTGAAGCAGAAGTGCGGTATCATTGAACGTGAGAATTATAATAAGCCGAAGTCCGAAGATGCCAAACAGCCCCAATGCCCGCCGGAGAAGGAAGAAGCAATCAAAAAGGCGTTGAAGCATTTCGGGATGATTTAGGGAGGGCGGATATGGCGCATTTGATATCTTGTGAGTTCAACATGGATACGGCTTGTGTTGAACTAAAATTTACCGATGGCTGCATGATAGCGATTGATACGATTGCTGTGGAGAATGAGGTTGCCGACAATATGTATCAGCGGTCGGAATTGGACTATCTGATCTATAATGACCCGATTGGATATGCAGATTTGATTTTGAACGGCGATCCCGAAACTTATTTGAAAACCGTAACTGAATACACGCCTTTGGATAGCTGATTAGCACTTCGCCCGTGGGAGAAATCCTGCGGGCGAATTTTTTGTTACTTTTCTGTGAACTCTATTGACTTTCGGTACTACATGCTGTAGTATACAGATGGTACTACAAGCTGTCGTACGGGAGGCAATTTTATGTCTGAACTAAAAATGGGGACTGCTGAAGCAAGATTTGCCGATGTCATTTGGCAGAATGAGCCGATTACCTCCGGCGAGCTCGCCAAGATCGGAGCAGCAGATTTTAATTGGAAAAAGACCACCTCTCATACAGTTCTGAAGCGTCTGTGTGAGCGAGGCCTGTTTCAGAACGTGGGCGGCACCGTGACCTCACTGATCTCACGGGAGGAATACTATGCCCGACACAGTGAGCAGTATGTGGAAGAAACCTTTGGCGGCTCTTTACCTGCATTCCTTGCAGCCTTTGGGACACGGAAAAAACTTTCTGATAAAGAAATCGAAGAACTTCAGAAGGTCATTGAGGGCATGAGGAGGTGACGCTATGTTTTTCTATACATTTATTTCAAAATTACTTAACATGAGCCTGACAGCAAGTGTGGCTATTGTCCTTGTGATCCTGCTGCGCCTGCTGTTAAAGAAAGCACCCAAGGTCATTTCCTATGCTCTGTGGGGCATCGTTCTGTTCCGGCTCCTGTGTCCTGTATCTGTCGGTTCCAGCTTTTCGCTCTACAATCTCTTTGACGCTCCAACGGAAGAGGCCGGTATGATGACCAGCGTCATAGAGTATGTGCCGGGCGATATCGTCCATACAGAATATCCAGCTGTGGCCCTGCCCGTGCCCGGTGTCAGCGATGTGATCAACGAGGCTTTGCCGCAGGGACAGGAGAAATTGGCTGCTGACCCATTGGAAGCGCCCATGTCCTTCGCCACCTATGTCTGGATGACAGGTGTGTTGGTCATGGTCATCTATAGCATCGTTTCCTATATCCAACTTCGCCGCAAGCTGTCGGTAGTCGTTCCGCTGCGGGATAATATCTTCATTGCAGACGATATCAAGTCGCCCTTTGTAGTTGGACTGTTCCGTCCGAAGATTTATCTGCCCTGCAATCTGAGAGAAAAGGAACAGGAGTATATCATACTCCACGAACAGCACCATATCAGGCGGCTTGACCATATCGTGAAGGCCCTGGCATTCCTGGCCCTGGCTATTCACTGGTTTAATCCTCTGGTTTGGGTGGCCTTCATTCTTGCCAGCAAAGATATGGAGATGAGCTGCGACGAAGCCGTTATTCGCAAGGTCGGCAGCGATGTCCGGGCGGACTATTCCGCTTCGCTCTTAACCCTGGCCACCGGACGGCGCATCATTGCCGGTACCCCTTTAGCCTTTGGCGAGGGCGACACCAAGGGACGCATCAACAACCTGTCCAAGTGGAAGAAGCCTGCCGTGTGGGCGGTGCTGATTGCTGTGATTGCCTGCATTGTTCTTGCCATATGTCTGCTGACCAATCCCAATCATGAACGTGAGACGATGAAATGGACGCAAGAATTGTCCATCGAGGATATTGAAAGCGCAGACCTTGTTGTTTATCCACAAACTGAGGACAAGCAGTTCAAACAGCTTTCAGCAGAAGAATTGGCTGACATGGTTGTGCTTATCAATCAGAGTAAGGGAAAGTATCAGGCTGAATACGAGCAACTGTCTGGCGGCAGTGTATTCTTCTATATTTCGATGAAGGATGGCACATCACACAGCATTGGAAACATTGGCAACACATACCTTGTCATTGACGGCGAGTATTACGAGGCCAACTATGATTGGCTTGATACCTGGTTTGCGCAGTTTGGTGAGGGTAACACAAATATCCCCGACCAGTATTTTTCGGTACCGCTGACGCTTGACGATGTGTTGGAGCTGTCGAAAAAGGGACATGAACTTATTTGGGGTGACTTTAACGATTTCAAATATCATGAAACCGGCTCTGGCTTGTATATTCGTGTTTACGAGATTGATGAGGTTTTCTCCTTATGGATTGGCGGAAGTGGCCCAGAAAACGAATTGAAGCCTATGTATATATATCTGACTCTCAATGATGATATTGATACGCATATTGATATTCGAGACGGAAGTGTAGCGGAGTTTATTGAACAGTATCGATTTTTGGGAACAGACAGCAACGAGACTCCTGTTCTCTGGAATGGAGAACTCATCCCCGGCACCACTTATGTGCCCTACCAGTGCCTGTATATGAATCCTCTCAGTTCTTATGCTGCCGTAGGTGGCGACTCCGGTTGCAAGTACATCGTTGGGGAGGATTACTTTGCCACCATCAGTCGTAATGACGGCAGTTTTGTCAGTGTTACGCATCCAAATCTTGACACGGCCACCAGCGGTCTGGACGGCCTGCAAAATCTGATCGATGTATCCAAGTGGGAGTGGCAGGAGTTCCCTTATACAGACGAGGAGTGGGCGGCTTTATATGTGCCCCAGGGCTTTGGCGGGATCAACAATATCAGCGAACTCTACGATGAAATGCTTTATCAGCCCCTTACCTCAGGCAAGTTCCTTTTGAAGATGGACAGCTCTCTGTGGCTTGTAGAATTGGCATCCAATGAGCAAATGGGCACCTATCTATGGAGCATCTATAGCTTGGTGCCTGAGTCTGCCATGGGTGTGGCTCAGTGGGAATACGCTCCTTTGATGAGTTCACGCACTCCTTATTTTCGGTTTGAGTTCGACATGGACTATACAGAGATTTCTGCTGTTTGTACCCAGAGTCCCCTTGTAGATTTCGATGCGCCGGGGACACCCTCCGATACCAGCCTTATCCTTGAAGATGGCAATGCACTGTACTGGTCGCCCATCGACAAGGACGGGAATGTGGTCACAGCGGCAATTATTCACTTCTCTGTGCATCAGGATGATATAGCTCCTTACAGCGGCACGATCTACATTGAGGGCAACAGCGACTCCGGGGGACGCAGGATCTACAATGCCACCATCGTTGGCACGGGACTGCATCTAGCTCCTAACAGTGAAATATCGGGCGGTGTAATCTCTGCTATCTCCCCTTCCTTGCCCAATACCGAAACTGCATTTGAGGCGAATTTCGGCGGCAACACTTCCTTTGGGCAGAGGATGGAGTTAACCGCGGACTATTCTTATTGGTGTATTGAAATTGAAAACACAGGTAACGGCACCATACAAATGGAATTGCAAGGCGAGGTTTACCGCATCGAAGCAGGAACAACCAAGGCGTTTTATGCAGATGAGAAATGGGAAGCTGGCACTTATACCGTTAGTTTCTCCACCGCAGGTTATCAACCTATGCACGGCAGTGTGATATGCACTCGCTCTACTGTTCCGTTGACGGACAGCCAGCCCACATCCGCAGTGACAGTTAAGCATGATTTGACCACGGGTGACCTTGAAGTCCCTGTGGAGAACCTGGTCAGATATGTGTTCTATACGAACTCTGAGCAAATATCCGTTACAGTAAAGGGCAGCGATTTCAATGGTCAGGTGAACCTGCTGGATGTCAGTCAGGACAACGCTCATATTCTGCAACATAAAGTGAATACCCAAGAAGATAATTGCCTCTTTACTGGACTGACCTCCGCTCGGCTCTACTGTGTCGATTGTGAAGGCTTGGAGGGGTGTACCGTGGTCATCAGCGGCGAAAAATGATGGATGAATAATGATTATGAGATCAACTTCATTTGGAAGCTGAGAAAACCGCTGCAGTTTTCATCCCATGTGGGATGGAGGTTGCAGCGGTTTTGTATT